>CAYRMG010000005.1:0-56446 GCA_964425585.1 uncultured Aquifex sp.
CGTCTCTTTAAATGCGCTTTTAATGAAGAAAGCCCTAAACGGAAAAACTAGGCATGGGAGGTAAGAACTTATGGAAAGATTTACCGAGTTTATACTTAAAAACCGTATAGCTATTTTATTCGCTTCACTGTTTCTCCTTTTATACGGTTACTACTCTCTAAAGAAGACTCCCATAGACGCTATTCCGGACCTCTCGGATGTTCAAGTAATAATTTACTCGGAGTGGATAGGGCAGGTTCCTCAGGTTATTGAGGATCAGCTTACCTATCCCCTTGTTACGAATATGATGGGCGTTCCGAAGGTAAAAACCGTAAGGGGATATTCCGTTCCCAACTACTCCCTTGTGTTCGTTATATTTGAGGACGGAACTGACCTTTACTGGGCCAGAAGCAGGGTTCTTGAAAAGCTTGCTACAATAAGAGACCAACTCCCGAAAGAGGCAACCGTTCAACTCGGTCCCGATGCAACCGGGGTAGGATGGGTTTACCAGTATGCTCTCGTATCCGAAAAAAGAAGCCTTGATGAGCTCTGGACGCTCCAGAACTTTTACATAAAATACGCTCTGCTATCGGTTCCCGATGTTGCGGAAGTTGCCTCCGTGGGCGGATTCAAAAGGGAATATAGGGTTCTCGTAAAACCCGAGAAGCTATACCAATACGGCATAAGCCTAAAGGATATCTACACTGCGGTTAAGAAGACAAACGTTGAGCTAGGCGGTAAGTATGTGGAGATAAACGAAAGGGAATACCTGATAAGACTGGTGGGATATGTAAAGAATAAAGAGGAGATAGAAAAAACGGTAATAGTTGAGAGAAACGGCGTTCCTATAAGAATTGAGGACGTAGCCGAGGTATTGGAGGTTCCCGCATACAGAATGGGAGTGGCGGACTTTAACGGAAAGGGGGACACGGTAGGCGGTATAGTTGTTATGCGGTTCGGAGCGGATGCCTATAAGGTTATAAAGGAAGTCAAGAAGAAACTTGAGGAAATAAAGAAAGGACTTCCTGAAGATGTGAAGATAGTTCCCGTTTACGACCGTTCAAGGCTAATAGAAGGTGCGGTTAATAACTTGAAGGAAAAGCTCATAGAAGAGTCAATAGTTGTCCTCCTTGTGGTTTCCCTATTCCTTTTCCATATCCAGAGTGCTTTTGTAATAATCATATTCCTTATCCTCTCTATACTTGCAACATTCATAGCGATGAACCACCTGGGAATTACCTCAAACATAATGTCCCTCGGAGGAATAGCTATAGCTATAGGAACAATGGTTGACGCAGCTATCGTCCTCGTTGAAAACATCCACAGAAGACTTGAAAATGGAGAAGACCTAAAGACCGCAATTATTCACTCCGCTTCCGATGTAGGAAAACCTATATTTTTCGCACTTCTCATAGTTACCGTTTCTTTTGTTCCATTACTTGCTCTTAAGGGTCAAGCAGGAAGACTTTTTACACCGCTCGTTGCGACAAAGACCCTCTCAATGCTCCTTGCCTCTATACTTTCCGTTGTCGTTGTTCCCGTGCTCGCCTACTATCTGATAAGAGGAAAGATTCCCGGAGAGGAAAAGAATCCGCTGGTTAAAATCCTTGTAAAGATTTACGACAAAATTTTCCACATTTCCGTGAAACTAAGGTATTTACTCCTCATTCTCTTCTTCGGCCTTATAGGAGGAAGTATTTACTTTTACGAAAAGCTGGGAAGGGAGTTTATGCCGCCCCTATTTGAGGGTAGCTTACTGTATATGCCCACAACCACGCCCAGCGTATCAAGAGAAGAAATACTGAGAGTTATAAACGTTCAGGATAGAATACTTGCACAATTTCCCGAGGTTGAGTCCGTTTTCGGAAAAGCGGGAAGGGCGGATACACCCACCGACCCCGCTCCCCTATCAATGGTTGAAACCTTCATAATGCTAAAACCTCCCGAAGAGTGGAGAAAGGTAAAGGTTGAAAGATTTTATTCCGATTGGGATATACCCCAATGGGCTAAGAACATTTTGAGAAAACTGTTCCCCGAAGAAAGGCCAATAACATACGAAGAACTCATAAGGGAGATGGATAAAGCTATTTCCGTTCCGGGGCTTACAAACATGTGGACTATGCCAATAAAGGGAAGGATAGATATGATAACTACGGGAATACAGACACCTTTAGGGATAAAGATATACGGGGATGATGTAGACAAACTCAACGAGCTTGCTCAGGAAGTAGAAAAGCTACTTAGAAATGTTGACGGAATAATGAGTGTATTCGGGGAAAGAAGCTCAAGGGGAAGTTACATAGAGATAATTCCGAAAAGGGAAGCCCTTGAGAGATACGGATTGACCATAGGGGATATAAACCAGGCTCTTTCCTCCCTCCTTGCCAATTCGGAGGTATCAACATTTATTTACGGAAGGGAGAGGTATTCAATAACCCTCGGTCTTCCCCTTGATTACAGATATGACCTTGAAAACTTGATGATTCCCTTGAAGGATAAACTCGTTCCCCTATCCGCTGTAGCCCATATAGTAAAGAGGGAAAGTCCGGTAAGTATAAAGTCCGAAAACGGGCTCCTTGTGAGCTACGTTCTCATAACGCCCGACCCGGAAAAGGATATGGGAAGCATTATAAAAAATGCGGACAAGATTCTAAAAGAGAAACTAAAGCTTCCCAAAGGATATTATTACGAGTGGAGCGGACAGTATGAGTATTGGAAGAAAGCACTGGAGGATTTAAAGGTTATTATTCCCTCGGTAATCCTGCTTATAATTCTTCTCGTTTGGTTTACCTTCAACAGGCTTTTTGAAACAGCTCTTGTTCTTCTCACCCTGCCCGCTGCAATTTTCGGCGGTGTTTTCCTGATGTATATAAACGGTTATAACGTCTCCATAGCAAGTATTGCGGGATTCTTAGCCCTACTTGGTATAGCCGCGGAGATGGGTATAGTTATGGTCGTCTACATAAAAAATGCCCTCAAAGAACTTCCCGAAGGCTTTACAAAGAAGGAAGCATTTGAGGCTATTTATCACGGAGCCGTAAAGCGTATAAGACCGAAGTTCATGACCTTCAGCGCCATACTTGTCGGTCTTCTTCCCATATTCCTCGGAAAGGGAACGGGAAGCGAAGTTATGTCGCGTATAGCCGCACCTATGGTCGGCGGAATAATCTCAACGATAATAGTAGTTTTAATATTTATTCCCGCACTTTACGCTATATATCTGGACTTAAAACTTGCACGTAAGTAAAAAAAGTGGTATATTATCTTTTTAGCTTGGGCGCGTAGCTCAATTGGCAGAGCGGGCGGCTCATAACCGCCCGGTTGGGGGTTCGAGTCCTCCCGCGCCCACCAAGACAACATGACAAAGGAAGAAGCTAAACTTATTTTAAAATTACAGGAAATAGACCTTGAAATAGAAAGAATTAAGAAAAGGCTTGAAAAGATAGGGGAAGAAGTAAGGCATCTCAACGAAGACCTTGAAAATCTTAAGAAGGAAAAGAGGGAACTCCTGAAGAGAAAAGAAGAGCTTGAGGAAATGAAAAGGAAATTGAAGGAGGAGATAAGAGAAGCGGAAGAAAAACTCAAAAAAACGGAAGAGCGTTTAATGAAAGCGACAAGGGATATTGAATACAGAGCTCTCCTCAGAGAAAAGGCAAAACTTGAGGACAAAATATTGAAAAAATCTTACGAGCTTGACGAGGTTGAAAAAGAAATAGAACATCTCACAGAGGAAATAGAAAAGAACCTTCCCGAGTTAGAAAAGAAAATTAAAGAAATAGAGGAAGAGATACAGGATTTAAAAACCGAGGAAGAGATAGCCCACAGGAAACTCCATGAACTTGCAAGCAGAAAGGAGGAAACGAAAGAGGAAATTCCGGAACATCTCGTAAGGTTTTACGAAGAGAACAAGGAACATTTTGAGGGTTTTGTTGTTGTTCCTATGGAGGAAGAAGCCTGCAGCGGTTGCGGTATAAAAATCCCGAGCGTTATTCTATCAAAGATGATAAAAGAGGACACAATAGAGCAGTGTCCTTCCTGCGGAAGATTTGTTTATTACAAGTTCTAAGAAAGAATTTGCTTTATCTTATTCAAATTAACGTATTCCTTTACTATTTCTTTTCCCCCTTCCGCTACCACTTTTCCGTTATCCATTAAAAAAAATTTTTCCCCTACGTAAAGGGCTTCAAAGGGGTCGTGGGTTATTATAACTACGGGTCTCCCGAACTGAACGCTTTTTACAAAATCCATAACCTCAACCTTTGTCTTGAAATCAAGGGATGAGAAGGGTTCATCCATTAAAAAAGCCCTAGGATTGTAAGCAAGGGCTCTTATCACCGCAACCCTCTGCTTTTGGCCTCCGGAAAGTTCATGAGGGTATTTATTTTCAAAACCCTTTAGGTTGAAGCGTTCAAGGAGTTCCTCCGCGGTGAACTCCCTCTTTGGTGCTTTTTTTAAGGCAAACTCAATATTTTCCTTTACGGTCATATGGGGAAAGAGATTATGCTCTTGAAATACTACACCCAGTCTTCTTTTCTGGGGCGGGAGAAATATTCCCCTCTCAAGGTCCATAAAAACCTCTTCACAGCAGAGCATATAACCCTTTTCGGGTCTAACGAGTCCGCACATAACCCTCAAGGTTGTAGTCTTTCCGCACCCCGAAGGCCCGAGAATAACGTTGAAGCCCTGAATAAAGTTAAAAGAGGCCTCAACGGTTAAAGAAGGGAAGGACTTCTTAAAGTAAAGCTTTATCATGAAAGTTTTTCAAGAACCTTCAAGATTCTCTTTTCTATCTTCTCCTTGGGAAGGACAGCTATGAGTATGTCTATGCCCACCCCTTCCGTTTCTCCCGTGAGAACTATCCTCAGGGATTTCCATACCTTCGGGGGTTTCACTTTTAGGGTTTTCTGTATTTCCTTGACGAGCTTCTTTACCTCATCGGGTGTTTCGGGTTTCTTTTCCCTTATCTTTTCAAGGAATAGGTTCAAAATATCGTAAACCTTCTCGTCATCTATAAAAGCCCAAAGCTCTTCTTTTATCTCAAAATCGTCAACGAAGAAAGCTCTTAGCCTTTCAACCATCTCGGAGAGAGTGTCGTAGGAATCCCTCGTGTAGCTGATAACCTTCTTTACGTATTCCCTGTCCCTTACGTCATATCCCGCCCTTTCAAGGAACGGAATGGCTCTCTCAAGGAGTGTATCTATCGGAAGAATTTCCCTTATATAAACCCCGTTCATCCACTTCAGTTTATCCTTGTTAAATACCGCGGGCGAATCGTTCACATCCTTGAGGTCAAACAGCTTTATGAGCTCCTCCTTAGAGAATATTTCCCTTCCCTCATCAGGGGAAGACCAACCCAGAAGACACAGATAATTAAATAGAGCTTCGGGCATATATCCCTCTTCCCTGTAAGCCCTGACCGAAACAGCTCCGTGCCTTTTTGAGAGTTTACTTCTGTCCTCACCCAGTATCACGGGAAGGTGTGCAAACTTGGGAACGGGAAAACCGAGAGCTTCGTATATGAGTATCTGCTTAGGTGTATTAGGTATGTGGTCCTCACCCCTTATCACGTGGGTTATTCCCATAAGTGCGTCATCAACAACAACGACGAAGTTGTATGTAGGTGTGCCATCACTCCTAACTATTATGAAATCCCCGAAATCATCTGTATTTATTGCTATATGCCCCTTAATGAGGTCTTCAAAAACCACCGTTCTGTTTTCGGGAACTTTAAACCTTACGGTAAAGGGCTTTCCTTCCCTCTTTAACTTCTCCGCTTCTTCCTTTGTAAGTCTCCTACACTTTCCCGAATACCTGTAGGGAATGCCTTTTTTTCTTGCCTCTTCCCTTTCCCTTTCCAACTCTTCAGGGGTGCAGAAACAGGGGTATGCTTTTCCCTCCTCAAGGAGCTTATTCACATATTCCTTGTATATATCAAACCTCTCGGACTGTCTGTAAAACTCGTCCCAATCAAGACCGAGCCACTTCAAATCCTCTATAAGCATATCCTCATACTCTTTCGTTGAACGTTCCCTGTCGGTATCCTCTATCCTGAGGACGAAATTTCCGTTGTTGTGCCTTGCAAACAGATAACTGAATATGGCTGTTCTTGCATTTCCAAGGTGAAGGTATCCCGTAGGACTCGGAGCAAAACGTGTTTTAACTTTACTCATAAAGCTTTATTATAGGCTTTCTCAACGACCACCTTCTTTACCTTTCTTCCGTCCGCATCAACAACTTTGAAAAGGTATCCATCGTAATTTATTACTTCCCCTTTCCTCGGTATTCTTCCGAGCCTGTAAGTGAGAAAACCTCCCAGGGTGTTATATGGACCTTCGGGTATATTTATTCCCGTGATTCGTTTGAATTCATTTACCTCAATCTTTCCCTCCGCAACCCACTTATCCTTACTTATCTCCCTTACGAGGGGCTTTTCCTCGCCTTCCGAAGCAAGGTATCCGAGAATTTCCTTAAAGATATCCTCAATCGTTATAATCCCGAGGATTATTCCTCTCTCATCTACAACTACCGCTATGTGTTCCTTTTTTTCTTTAAACACTTTAAGAACCTCAGGAAGGGAGGTATACTCGCTAAAAACCGGAATCTGCCTTATATACTTCTTTACCGGCTCGCTTACATTTTTATCTATCAGGTCATAGGCACTTATATAACCGACTATATCGTCCACCCTCTCCCTGTAGACGGGTATCCTTGAGTATCCCGTTTTCTTAATCTGCTCCACAGCCTGCCCGACCGTTGCTGTGTCGGGAATCATAACAACCTCGTAAAGGGGTCTTACAATTTCCCCTATCCTTCTGCTTTTGAAGGAAAGAATGTTTGAAACTATGTAACTTATTGACTCGGAAAATGTTTTATCCTCCCTGAGTAATGCTATTAAGTCCTCCCTTCTTACCTTTTCTTCCGAAACTTTAAAGTGTTTCGCTATTGCTCTGCTTATTAGCTTTGCGAGAATAAGGAAAGGTTTTAGTATCAACCTGAGTTTATCAAGAATAAATAGGCTCGGAATTATTACCTTGTCCGCGTAGTGCTGAAATAGACTTTTCGGTATTATCTCCCCGAGGATTATTGTAAATATCACAAGGGTTTCCGCAAGGAGAACCTCCTTTCCCTTTATGGTCGGGATATATCTTGATAGGTTCAGTAAAAAGAGGGTGTAAAGGGTTGATGCGAGGACTATTGAGAAGGTATATCCGAGCATCGTGAGGGTTATGTATTCCTCGGGATTGTCAAGAAAATGCTTTACAAAACCGTATTTTTTCTTTCTATAAACCGCTTTCAGGATGCCCTTGTCCGCATTAAGAAGTGCTATCTCGGAACCTGCAAAGAAACCTTCCAAGAAAATAAAGAAAAATACCCCTATTAAGAAACCTATCAGCTCCATCTTTCCGCTATCACCACCCTATCGTATCCGGAATAATCCTTAAAAATCCTAACTTTAAAATTTTTGGCTTCAAAGAGCTTCCTCACAATATCTCCCTGGTCATGCCCTATCTCAAGGGCTACAAATCCGCCTTTTTTCAAATGGTTTGTAGCTTCCTCGGCTATAATCTCGTAGAACTCGTATCCCTTTTCTCCCGCTATTATTGAACCGTATCCTTCCCTTCTTACCTCTTTCGGAAGAAAATCCCAGAACTTTTTTGGTATATACGGCGGGTTTGAAACGATAAAGTCAAAAACCTTCCCCTTTACGGGTTCAAATCCGCTTCCGAGGAATACCTTAAATCTGTTCTCAACTTTGTGCAGTCTTGCGTTTTCGTTAGCAAGTTTTACCGCTTTCGGATTTACATCGCTTCCCTCCATTCTTAAAAGAGGTCTCTCAAGTAGGAGGTTTATTGATATACAACCCGTCCCGACACCGAGCTCAAACCCTACCATTTTCCTATCTTCTGGAATTTTATCAAGGGTTTTCTCTATAAGTATCTCGGTTTCCGGCCTCGGGATTAAAACGCCTTCTTCAACTTTAAATGTTCTTCCCATACACTCCCATTCACCTATAAGGTATGCAACGGGATAGCCCTCCTTCCTCTTCTTCATAAGTTCGTGGAACTTTTTAATAACTTCATCGGGGAGCTTTTTATCTTCAAGAAGTATCAGTTCCGAAGGTTTTACACCCAGCAGATGGGAGAGTATTATGCGGGCGTCCCTTTCGTCCTCACTTTTTGTTTGTTTGAGTAGCTCCTTTACCTTCACTTTTTTCGGTTTTTTCAAGTTTTTCAACAACGGAACCTTTTTCCCTCGGAAGTATTGAAATCAGGAGTGCAAGGATGAGGAAAAGGGCACCGAGCCAGTAAGTTGCCTTTGTGAGAATAGTTTCAACACCGCCAACGCCGAATATAGACTGCCCCATGCTTCCCCCGAATGCTGCTCCGACGTCTCCCCTGCTCTTTTGAAGAAGCGTAGCTATAAGAAGAAGAATCGCAACTATTACAAAGAGAGTAAGAAGTGCGTAATACATAGTTCTATAATTTATCACGATTTTCCGAAAGCTTTCTCCCTCACCCTCGGGTCTATATACGCAAGGAGGAGGTCCGCTATGAGGTTTCCGACAATCAACATTATTGTTCCTATGTAAAGCCCGCCCATAACGAGAAAAAGGTCCTGGGAGAGAACCGCATTTAACATAAGCATACCCATTCCGGGCCATCCTACGATTATCTCTATAAGTGCTGCTCCCGATATAAGATTAGCTATTTCGTATCCCAAAAGTGTCGTAAAAGGATTCATTGCATTTTTAAGAACGTGTTTAAAAAGGGTTATGCTCTTTACACCTTTTGCTTTTAACATCGTTATCATCGGGCTGTGAAGAACCTCAAGAACCGCACTCCTCACAAGCCTTGTCAGGGCAGCAAGGGAAACAAGCCCGAGGGCAAGCGAGGGAACCAGTAAGTGCTTTAATATGTCAATAATCTTTTCTGTAAAGCTCAGCTTTTCAAACTCGGGGCTGTGCACACCCCCTATGGGAAGCACACCCGTTTTTGAGGCAAAAAACAGAAGTATAAAAGCCAAGAAAAAAGAGGGTATTGAAAAGAATGTATAAGAAAAAGCCTGAATGAGTTTATCAAGAACGCTGTTTTCCTTAAACGCGGCAAGCGTTCCTAAGGGAATCGCAAGTATCCAAGCAAATAATGCGGAACTTACCGAAAGGAGCAGGGTATTGGGAATCCTTTCAAGTATTAAGTCAATAACGGGTGCGTGATACTGAAAAGAATATCCCAGGTCAAAAAGAAGGGCATTTTTTAACCAATAGAAGTATTGAACTATGAGGGGTTTATCAAGTCCGTAAAGTTCTTTAAGTCTTTCTATGGTTTCGGGGGATATCTGGGGGTTCAGTTTAAGCTGGTCAAGATAATCCCCGGGTGCAAGCTTTATAATCACAAAGGAAAGAAAGGTAACACCGATAAGGGTAGGTATCGCCTGAAGAAGCCGAAAGAGGATAAACTTGAGCATTAAAAGTAATTAGCTATGAAGAATTTTGTTTCCTGGAAGTATTTATCTATCTCTTCCTTGTGTTTTTCCTTTACATACTTGATTACCTTGTAGTCATCCCAGTAGCCGATTATGGGTAGCCAATCGGGTATGCGGTCTTTTTTCTCTATAAAATACCAGAGGGCTGCCGTGAAGTCCTCTTTTGCCTCTTTACTCAGTTCAAAGTTCGGGTCGGTAAGTATCCTAAAGAGAAGTTTAGCATCAAGGATTAAGTTCCTCACGTATTCCATCGTCGGAGGAACTTCCGAGAGCTTTTTTCTAAAGGCTTCCTTAAGCTTATTTATATCCCTGTATTCCTCTCCTTTGAACCTTTCAAGGTGCTTCTCCATAGTAAGATAGTATACATGTCAAGGATTGTAAGGGTTCACGGAAGGGAGGTTCTTGACTCAAGGGGAAATCCCACCGTAGAGGTTGAGGTTGAGCTTGAAAGCGGAGTAATCGGAAGGGCTATCGTTCCGAGCGGTGCATCAACGGGGGAGAGGGAAGCCCTTGAGCTAAGGGACGGTGACCCGAAGAGATACCTCGGAAAGGGAGTTCTTAAGGCTGTTGATAACGTAAACGGTGTCATAGCAAAAGCCTTAAAAGGACTTTCTCCCTTTAATCAGAGGGAGATTGACAATATTCTCATAGAGCTTGACGGAACGGAAAACAAAAGCAAGCTGGGAGCTAACGCAATTCTCGGGACAAGCATGGCGGTTGCAAGGGCTTGTGCTAACGAGCTCGGTATACCCCTTTACGAGTATCTCGGCGGAAAAGTAGGCTACAGACTTCCCGTTCCCCTGATGAACGTTATAAACGGAGGAGCTCATGCGGACAACAACCTGGACATACAGGAGTTCATGATTGTTCCCGTATGCGGTGATTCCTTCGGAGAAGCTCTCAGGGCGGGTGTTGAAACGTTTCACCACCTTAAGAAGATTCTCAAAGAAAGGGGATACTCAACTAATGTGGGAGATGAAGGGGGATTTGCTCCTAACTTAAACTCCTCGGAAGAAGCCCTTGACCTCCTTATGACCGCAATAGAAAAGGCGGGATACAAACCGGGAGAGGATATCCTTCTTGCCCTTGATGTAGCATCTTCGGAGTTTTACGAAAACGGAGTTTACAACTTTGAAGGAAAAACTATGAAAGCGGAGGATATGATAGAGTTTTACGAGAAAATCGTTGATAAATACCCCGTTGTATCAATAGAAGACCCGATGAGTGAAAACGATTGGGAAGGTTGGAAGCTAATAACCGAAAGACTCGGAAACAGGGTTCAGCTCGTCGGGGACGACCTTTTCACTACAAATCCTAAGATTTTGAGAAAAGGCATAGAAAACGGCATAGCCAATGCGATACTCGTTAAGCTCAATCAAATCGGAACGGTTTCGGAAACCCTTGACACGGTAATGCTCGCAAAAGAGAGGGGATACTCCGCAATAATCTCCCACCGCTCGGGAGAAACTGAGGATACCTTTATCTCTCACCTTGCGGTTGCTACAAACGCGGGACAAATAAAAACGGGTTCCGCTTCAAGAACCGATAGAATAGCCAAATACAATGAGCTTTTAAGAATAGAGGAGAGGCTTGGTGATGGAGCAATTTTCTGGGGAAAGGAGGAGTTCTACAGATTCCTCTCTCAGGAGAATACTTAAGCTTTTTCTCCTTCTTCTTCTCCTAAATACTTTTGTAAACCTATTTATCTCAAAACCGACGGTTTTTGACTTAATAAAGCTCAGAAATCTTAAAACTAAACTCTCAATGAATATAAAGGCTGAGCTAAAAAAGAGGGAAAAACTGGAAAGTTTATACAATGAACTGAAAAGAAATCCGAAAGGTGTAAAAGAAAGGTTTATAAGGGAGTATCTGTTTAAGGTAAAGGAAGGGGAGAAAATTATCATAATCAACGAATAACGCTGAGAACCTCGCTGCTTGTTGTTATGCCCTTGAGTATTTTCTCTATCCCGTCCTCAAGCATTGTTTTGAAACCGAACTTTCTCGCTTCGTTCCTTATTACGTTTGCATCCTGTGTATTATTTATCAGTTTTTTTAAGGTATCGTTGAGTTCAAGAACCTCAAATATTCCCGTTCTTCCCCTGTATCCCGTTCCGAGACAGTTCTCACAGCCCCTGCCCCTGTAAAACACGTAATCTCCCCCTTTGAGTCCGAGCTCTTTTAACTCCTCCTCGTCGGGTGTATAGGGTTCTTTACAGTGTTCGCATATCTTTCTTACAAGTCTTTGGGCTATCACCCCCTCAAGGGAAGAGGCTATCAGGAAGGGTTCCACACCTAAATCCTTTAGTCTCGTTATAGCGGATGGTGCGTCGTTTGTATGGACCGTTGATAAAACGAGGTGTCCCGTGAGAGCAGCCTGAACTGCTACCTCCGCGGTTTCGGGGTCTCTGATTTCACCGACCATTATCACATCGGGGTCCTGTCTTAGGATTGCCCTGAGGCCCTGAGCAAAGGTGAGCCCTACCTTAGGGTTTACCTGTATCTGGCTCACTCCTTTTACTTGATACTCAACTGGGTCTTCTATCGTTATTATGTTTCTTTTAGGATTCTTTATATGCAGAAGCATTGCGTAAAGGGTTGTTGATTTTCCCGCACCCGTCGGCCCCGTCACGAGAACTATGCCGTAAGGTTTCTCCGCCAACCTTTTTACTTTACTTCGGTCTTCTTCCGATAGACCCAGCTCGGAAAGGGTCAGGAGTTTACCCGTTTTCTCAAGAAGTCTTAAAACAACCCTCTCACCGAATATCGTAGGAACTACGGATACCCTGATATCGTAATCCTTTCTTCCTATCTTTACCCTTATCTTTCCGTCCTGGGGTATTCTTTTCTCCGCAACGTTTAACTTGGCCATAACCTTTATGCGTGAAACTACTTCCTGGTATGTCTGGGGAGGTATCTTTAAGTAGTCGTGGAGAACCCCGTCCATTCTTATCCTTACAACGGTTTCGTCTTCGTAAGGCTCAAAATGAACATCCGAAGCGGATACCGAAGAAGCCTTTATAAGAACCGTATTGACGAGTTTCACCGCGGGGGAGTTATCCCTATGGAATAAAAGGTCAAAGCCTTCCTCGCTTTCTTCCGATTCGGTCTCAAACTTCAGCTCCTGAGAGCTTAATTTTTCCTGGACGAGCTTTGCATACTCTTCCGGCTCAACGACCCTCAGCTTAACATCTTTTCCCTTTTTGAAGCGATACTCTTCAACTACAAGGGGGTTGAATCCCTTCGGAACAACCAGGAGAGCTTCATTTTCACTTTCATACTCAACTATAAAATCCAGGCTTTCACTCAATTCGGACATCTATCTCCTCCCTTTTTCCTCTTCTGATAAGAACAACTTTTAAGCTGGGCTCGTTTCTAATCATTTGCAGTATCCTGAAGGCATCTTCACCGCTCGTTATGGTCATATTATTTATGGAAACGAGTATATCTCCCCTCCTTATTCCTAACCTGTAGAATAAGCTCCCGGGCTTTACCCACTCAAATATAAACCCTTTTGTCTTTCCCTCTTTTATGTAGGGAACGAGCCTTATCTGGGTGAACATCTTCGCAGGGTCCCTCGTTATACTTTCTATCTCCCTTCTGCTTATTACTATTTCTCTCGTATTGCTTGTATTTTCCGAATTTATGGAGAGATTTGTGCCTCCCCTTACGGGTTCAAACTTCAAGGTAAATAACTTTCCTCCCTTTTCAAAGATTGCTTTTTCCCTTTCAACCCTGGCAAGTCTGTATCCTTTATAACTCTTTCCCTCTTCAACGAATATAATCTTATTCCCCTCTTTTATAAACACACCCTTAAGGGTTTTGGAAAGCATTATTCCCTTAATTACAAAAGCGGGTCGCAACGGAGTGCCTAAATCCTCACTTTCGGTAATTTCCCTTAATTTCTCCTCCCTATACGCGAAAAACTTTCGTGATTCGGATATTAACTCCTCTACAGAAATTCCTTTATTCTCATCAGCTTTCGGAACAAAGAAGGGTTTCAGGGATACCTTGAGGAAAAAAAAGAGGAGTATAAAGCTTCCTACTGCTCCGAATGCAAATCCTAAGCCGATTCCGTAAACGAGGGGCATTTAATTAAATCTATACCGACATATTTACCGACTTCCACAACTTTACCCACGAGCATAACCGCGGGTGAATTTACAGAAGGAAAATCATCTTCTATTTTTCCGAGGCTTGTAAATGTAATCCTTTGATTTTTTCTCGTGGCATTCTCCACAAAGGCGACGGGTTCTTCGGGGTCTCTACCCGCTTCCAGGAGTTTTCTGGCTATTTCCTTCCTCTTTTTTACACCCATAAGTATAACCAGGGTATCCACGTTTTTGTAGTTTTCCCATTTCACCCTTTCGGGCTCGTGTCCGCTCAAAACCGCAAAGGAGGAGGATATTCCCCTGTGGGTCAAGGGTATGTTTGAACACGCGGAGGCACCGAGAACGGAGGAAATTCCCGGAACAACCTCAACCTCTACCCCTCTCCTGACAAGGTATAGAAGTTCCTCCCCGCCTCTTCCGAATACGAAGGGGTCTCCTCCCTTGAGTCTCACAACCAGGGGAAAGCTGAGGGCATACTTATATATAAGCTCGTTAATCTCTTCCTGAGAAAGGGCATGTTTTCCCCTTCTTTTGCCGACGTATACCTTTACCGCATCACTTTTTGAAAGGTCAAGAATTTCCTCGCCCACAAGGGCATCGTAAAGAATTACATCAGCTTCCTTTATAAGTCTATAGGCCTTTAAGGTAAGAAGTTCGGGGTCTCCGGGACCCGCACCCACCAGATAAACCTTTCCCATATCAGCAAACCCCCGCCTTAATCTTTGCAACTACAATGCCCCTTAATGTATCTGTTCCCACTCTCCTTACGAACTCGGAGAAACTTTCTCCCTCAAGCCTGTTGTTCAGGTAATACTCAATCATGGAAGCAACGGTTTCCTTTACCTTACTCAGGGGAACACCCTGAACGAGCTTCTCCCCTTCTCTCTTGGTAGAACCTCCTACAAACAGGTCAACCGCGAGAACGGCTTTTCCGTTTATCTTCGTCTTTGTTCCGACAAATCCTATATCACCGCAACCGTGCTGTCCGCAACCCTTAGCACAAGCAGACCAGTGCATCCTTATGGGAATATCAAGCTTGAACCTTTCGGTTAGATAATTCGCCACTTCAACCGCATCGCTTTTGTTGGGTATAACCCCGAAGCTACAGGTATCGCTTCCCGCACAGGCTATAAGGTGTGTCATAAATGGTGAACTTACCGTTGAGAACTTCTCAAAGAAGGAGTCCGAAAGAAGTTTTTCAAGGTTTTCTTCCGGAACATTCGGTATATAAAAGTTCTGGTATACGGATAATCTGAGTTCCCTGCTTCCGTAGAGCCTTGAGAGTTCCGCAGCCCTTCTTAGGTCTTTTGCCTTTATCTTTCCCGCGGGAACAACCACGCAAACCGCATAGGTTCCGTTTCTCAAGTTAATTATGCCTTCCCTCTCTCCGTATGAATCCACGAGGTCTTCTCCCTTCTCGGGAAGGGCTTTGTAAAGTCTTTTTTCCATTTCCTCCCTGAAGCGTTCAACACCCCACTCCTTCAAAAGGAAAAACAGTCTGTTTTTACTTCTGTTTTCCCTGTTTCCGTAGGTAGCGTATATATCAAGAATTACCTTAGTAAAATCGGGAACCTCGTGAGGTTCAACGAATACGTTCATATCCACCGCTTTCACGGGCCCTCCCGAGCCTATCTTTCCCCCGAGGTAAAGGTTAAAACCGAGCCTTCCGTTTTTCCTTGCGAGGTAAAAGCATATATCGTTAAATAAAGCGTTTATACAATCCCTTTTAGAGCCCAAAACGGTTACGTTGACCTTTCTGGGCATATCCGCATATTCCTTTTTACCGAGAAATACGTTCGTTACATCCTTTGTGAGTCTTAAAGTATCTATAAGGGAATCTTCCGCAAGTCCCGTTAAGGGGTCGCCCGTAACGTTTCTTACGTTGTCCATACCCGTCTGGAGTGTGGTTAATCCTACGCTGTTCAGGGCATTAAGTATTTCCGGAATATTTTTGAGCTCCACCCACCTTACCTGAAGCTGTTGTCTTGAGGTTATCTCAACCTCTCCCCTGCAGAACTTTTCGGAGATATGGGCAACTACCTTGGCCTGCTCGTAGGTGAGCCTGCCGTTGGGAACCCTTATCCTTATCATGAAGTAGCCCGGTGTGGCTTTTCTGTAAAAGATTCCATACCACTTTAGTCTTACATCCCTGTCATCCTCCGGTATTTTTTCCCAATCTCCTTCCTCAAAGTATCTTTCCATTCTCTTCTTGAATTCCTCATCAAAGGGATGGAGTTCCTTCTTTATTACCTCAATCTTGTTAACCCTTTTGGGTTTTTCCTTCACGTATTCCTTCAGTATTTCTTCAACGAGTTCCGCACAGCTACCGCACGAGGTTGAAGCTTTGGTAAGTGCTTGAATGTCCTCTAAGGTTTTGGCTCCTTTTTCAAGAATTGCTTTTACTATCTCACCTTTCGTTACCGCATTACAGTTGCAAACTATATCGGTATCCTTAAGCTCTTTTACTTCAGAAACTTTTTCGGGAACTATATGCTTTATCAGGAAAAAGGGTCTTTCCTCGCTTATATCCTTTTTGGTTTTTATAAGTTCAAGTATATAGTTGTTACCTTTTATATCTCCGTATAATATAGCTCCGATAACCCTATTATCCTTGATAACCGCCTTTCTGTATATACCTTTCCCTTGATCCAGGAATGATATAACCTCCTTCCCGTCCCCCTCCTTGAAATCCCCTGCGGAAAAAAGATTTATTCCCGCAACCTTTAGCATGGCGTAAGTAATTGAGCCTTCATACTTCTTCTCATTTCCGTGAATTAAGTTATGTGCACACACCTTTACCTGTTCCATTATCGGAGCAACCAGACCGTAGGTTTTCCCCCTGTGTTCTATGCATTCCCCGACCGCGTAAACATCGCTTGCAGAAGTTTCAAGATAATCGTTAACGAGTATTCCCCTGTTTACCTTCAGCCCGGAGTTAAGGGCTACATCTACATTCGGTCTTATACCCGTGGCTATAATCACAAAATCCGCTTTTATTTCTTCCCCGTCCGAGAACCTGACTCCCTCCGCTTTATCCTTCCCAAGAATTTCCTCGGTTTTCTTATTGAGCAGAACCTTAACACCCATTCTCTGGAGGTCATTTCTGAGCAATTCCGAAGCGGTTTTGTCAAGCTGTTGTTCCATAAGAATGTCAAGTATGTGAACGAGGTAAACCTCAAGCCCTATATCCGCCAGGGCTTTTGCCACCTCTATTCCCAAAAGCCCTCCCCCTATCACCACCGCTTTTTCCGAAACCCTTGCAAGGTCAAGAATTTTAAAAACATCGTCAAGGGTTCTGTAGGTAAATACACCCTTCTTGTTTACTCCTTTAATCGGGGGAATGAATGGTTTACTCCCGGTTGCTATAACAACCTTATCGTATCTGTGAATATCCCCGTCCTCCGTTATGAGAAGCTTTTTGTTCGGAAATATCCTTTCAACCCTTTTCCCTATCTCAAGCCTTACACCTTTTTCTTCATACCACTGCCATTTCTTTATGTATATCTCCGTGGGTAGCTTTCTTCCCGCAAGAACATCGGTTATGAGAATCCTGTTGTAGCCTATGTATTTCTCATCTCCGAACACCTGAAGCCTTATTCCCTTTCCATCGGATAAGCGAAGGATTTCCTCAACGAGTGCGGTTCCCGCTATACCGTTTCCTATAATTGCAATCTTCATAACCGTCCTCCCAAAAATTTATTTGCAAGTTTCGTGCCGATAGAAACTTTCCTTCCTTTCCTATGCTTTTAAAAATGTTTTGGACAAAATTGTTAACATGTTTACAAAATTGTTAAATATTTGCTTAACAATGCCCCTGAAAAATCGGAAGGATTTTTTGGCACAAACTTTGCAAGTAATTAAATGAAATGGCTGAGATTCTGGCGGTTATAAGAAAGGAGAAATCTTACGAGCTCAGCAGAGTTCTTTCGGAAAGGGAAATACCCTACGTCTCCTGGACCGTGAAAGGAAGGGGAAAGGAGGGAGGATTCAGATATAAGGGATTCCTGAGGGAGAAGGTATTAATTCCATTTCTACCTAAGAGGGCTTTCCTTATTTTTACGGATTCTCCGGAGGATGTTGTGAATCTTATCCTTGAAACCGCGTGCACGGGAAATTACGGCGACGGGAAGATTTTCGTTATAAAGGAAGGGGAGGTAAGCAATATGAAACTGATAAAGGCGGTCATAAGACCCGATAAAGCCCTTGATGTCGTAAAAGCTCTTGACAAAGCGGGTTTTAAAGCCCTCACCATGTGGGATGTTGTCGGAAGGGGTAAAGAGGGCGGTTTAAAGGCGGGAGAAGCTGTTTACGACGAGCTTGCCAAAACCCTGATAATGATAGCCGTAGAGGACAAGGACGTAAACAAAGTAGTGGAAACGATAAACAAATCTGCCCACACGGGAGCTTACGGAGACGGAAAGGTATTTGTCTGCGAACTATCGGAGGTATGGACGGTAAGGAGCAAGAAAAAGGAGTTGTAAGATGAGACAGGTAAAAGAGATAATAGAAGCAATAAAAAGCGGAAACTGGAAGGCTTTATTTGCCTCATTTATCTACTTTGACCACTCCTTTAGCATCTGGTTGCTTCTCGGAGCCTTAGGACCGTTCATAGCGGAAAGCCTCGGACTTTCGGGAGCACAAAAGGGGTTTATGGTAGCGATACCCGTTATAGCCGCTGCCATATTCCGAATAAACTTCGGACACATGTTCCAGTATATAGACGGTAAATACATAGCTGTTATGGGTATTCTCCTTTCCGCTGTGCCCCACGCTTATATGCTCCTCTCGGGATACAAGGTTTCGTATGAGGACCTCCTTTGGATGGGTGTATTTCTCGGCGTGGCAGGTGCGAGTTTTGCCATAGCCCTTCCCATGGCGGGAAGTAATTATCCCAAGGAAATACAGGGGCTCGTTCTCGGCGTCGCCGCCGCGGGAAACATAGGGGCGGTTCTTGACGGAATTCTATTTCCCCCTATTGCGAGGGCTATAGGCTGGGAGAAAACCTTTGTTCTTTCCGCGATTCTGCTCCTCGTAGCACTATTTTTCGTTATTCTCTGGGCGGAAGACAGGACGAAGAAAAACGAAGGGAACAAGATTTATCCCGTTCTCGCCTTCTTTGCAACCATAGGCTTTATGATTCTTATCTCCGTCGGTTTTTACAAGGGATGGTTCGGCATTACCGGAAACGCTGCTAAACTGCTTATTCCCATTCTCGGAGCAATCTTCGCCATTCTCCTTATGCCTTCGGAGTTTAAGAAGGTATTCCTTGAGAGGGATACGTGGGTTTTGATGTTTGTTTACTCAATAACCTTCGGCGGATTTGTGGGTATGTCTTCATACGTTGCTATGCTCCTGAGGGACGTATACGGTATATCAAAGATAGAAGCGGGTGCCCTTATGTCCCTATTTGCCTTTACCGGTGCAATGATAAGACCCCTCGGCGGTCATATAGCGGACAAGATTAGCGGAGCTACCGCACTTATTTACTTCCTCGGCGGTATAGCCGCGGTGAACTTTATCTTTGCTTTATTCACCCCTCCTTTAATTCTCGGTATAGTTCTGTTTTTAGCCCTTTATACCTTTTACGGTCTCGGAAACGGTGCAACGTTCCAGCTCGTTCCCCACAGGTGGCCTTTCAAAACGGGACTAATGACGGGAATAATAGGGGCTGCAGGAGGAATAGGGGGCTTTTACCTTCCTACGGTAAACGGGATAGTTTACGACATTACGGGACATTACAACGTGGCCTTTGCGCTTTTCGGCGGGCTTGCTTCTCTCATAATGCTTATAGTCAAACTTCTCCACTCTCAATGGATGGAGTGGGCACACGTTAGGTATGACTACGAAAAGGGTAAGCTTGTGGGCATAGACCCCAAAAGCGGAAGAGTTCTTGTGGAGTTGGCAAAATGAGGAACTTTCAGTGTCCTTACTGCGGAGTAGGTTGCGGTTTATTTATTGATGAAAAGGGCAGGGTAAAGGGAGATTTTGAGCATCCCGCAAACAAAGGAGACATATGCAAGAAGCCCATCTACCTGCCCAAGGTTCTGGACAAAGAAAGAATAGAAAAACCCCTTTACAGGGAAAAGAAATCGGAACCTTTCAGAGAAATAACGTGGGAAGAAGCCTACGGGATACTCTTGAAAACCATAAAGAGCCTGCGTCCGGAAGAGCTATACTTTTACCTTTCGGGTCAGCTTCTTACCGAGGATATATACGTTATCAACAAGTTCGTAAAGGGATTTCTGAAAACCAATAACATAGACGCTAACTCAAGGCTCTGTATGGCTACCGCTGTTTCCGCCTACAAGCTGGCGTTCGGTTCGGACGGCGTTCCGTGCACCTATGAGGATGTAGACGAAGGGGATACCTTTATCTTCATAGGTTCAAACGCTGCAATAGCCCATCCCGTTCTCTTCAAGAGGGTTCTAAAAAGAAGGAGGGAAGCCGAAAAAGTAGTGATAATAACGGTTGACCCCGTAGAAACCGAAACCGCAAAGAAAAGCGATATACACATTCCCATAAAGGCAGGAACGGACACTGTGTTCCTGAACTCCGTTTTATACGTTCTCCATAAAGAGGGATGGATAAATCGCGAGTTTATTGAGAAGCATACCGAGGGCTTTGAAGAAGCTCTTGAGGAGGCAAAAAAATTCCCTCCGGAGGTCGCCGCACGAATCTGCGATATTAGGGAGGAGGATATTTACCTCGTTGCGGAAGCCTTCTACAGGAGTAAAAAGCTTATATCCTTCTGGTGTCAGGGTTTAAATCAGTCCATAAACGGTGTGATGAAGAATTTAGCTCTCATAAACCTTCACCTTGCAACGGGAAGGATAAACGAGGGGGGGTGTCCCTTTTCCCTGACCGGTCAGCCCAACGCAATGGGGGGGAGGGAGGTCGGATACCTAAATGCTGGACTTCCGGGATACAGAGATGTTAGAAACGAAGAAGACAGAAAGTTTATGGAAAATTTCTGGAAGACGGAGGGAATAAAGGATAAGCCCGGACCTACCATTACGGAGGCAATTGACCTTATACTTCAAGGAAAGATAAAGTTTTTATGGGTGGTGGGAACAAATCCCGCGGTATCCCTTCCAAACTTAAGCAAGGTTCATAAAGCCCTTGAAAAGGTTTTTCTCGTAGTCCAGGATGCTTACTTTAACGATACGGTTGAGTATGCTAACCTCGTTCTTCCCGCCTCCCAGATAGGAGAAAAGAGAGGTGTAATGACGGGTTCCGACAGAACGATAACGCTGTGTGAGAGATTTAAAAAGCCCTTCGGTGAATCAAAACCAGACTGGCTTATCTTTGCGGAGCTTGCAAGAAAAATGGGCTTTGAAGAAGCCTTTTCCTATAAAGATGAAGAGGAAATATTCAGGGAGTTTGCCCTCTCAACCGAGGGAAGACTGTGCGACATATCCGAGTTGGATTACTCAAAACTTCCCGCAAGGTGGGGAAAAAAATGGCTGTATGAAGACCTGAAGTTCCTTACCCCTTCGGGAAAGGCGAGATTTCACAGGGCAACCTTTGATTGTGCAAGGGAAGAGGGATTCATACTCATAACGGGAAGGCTAAAGAACCAATGGCACACAATGACGAGAACGGGAAAATCTCCCGAACTACTAAAAGGGGAAGTTCCTCCCTTTGTTTTAATGAATCCCGAAGATGCTGAAGCGCTTTGCGTTGATGAAGGAGACCTGGTTAAACTTTCCGTTAACGGTTTTGAGGTTGAAAGAGTTGTGAGAATAGGAAATATTAAGAAAGGACACCTCTTTACTCCGTTCGGTTATCCTAAGGAGTTCGGCATTCCGGTAAACGTCCTTATGAGTGATAGAACAGACCCCATCTCAAAGGAACCCGATTTAAAGTTCAGGGGGGTGAAGGTAATACCCGTCGGAAAAGAGTCCCTCAAGGAGCTTTCTTAAGCGCTCTTCCCTTTCAACTTTGAGCTCAAAACCGAGGGCATAAACATTCGGCTTTCCTTCAAACTTTACCAAATCCTTCGGTGTTGTGAGGTATATCTCCTTTTCCTCCACTGTAAAATCCCTATAATCATGATGGTCGGGAAAGGGTATGAACTTCTTTACTTTTATGGGGAGTTTTTTGAGGATTTTTAAAAACTGCTCGTTGTCCCCGAGTCCGCAGAAAGCCACAACCTCTTTATCCCTTATAAAATCAATGGGAAGCGTTTCAAAGCTTGATGTGAGAATCTTATTGAACACCCTGAAGGCTTTAAAGGTGGGTTTTCCCGTAAAAAACTCAAAGGGCTCTATCTCCTGGTATGAGAGAACGATTACATCAGCTCGGTTCAAAGAGGATATCCTTTCCCTGAGATTTCCCGCGGGAAGGAGTCTATCCCTTAAATCCTTCTTTTTAAGGAGTAGTATGTCCATATCCCTGTAGAGTCTTCTGTGTTGAAAACCATCATCAAGGATTATCACATCGGGCGATAGTTTCTCAACCGCCTTTAATCCCCCTTCGTATCTGTTTTCCGAAACTACAACACTTGCGAAGGGAAGCAATTTAGCCATCAGGTAAGGCTCATCTCCCGCTTCTTCCCAGCGAAGTTTTAAATTTCCGTATTCCGAAACTATATGAAAGCCCTTCGTTCTTCTCTTGTATCCCCTTGAGAGAATGCAAACCCTTTTATCCTTTAGAATGTTTGCGAGATATATAACAAAACTCGTTTTTCCCGTTCCTCCCGCTGAAAGATTTCCCACCGATATAACGGGAACGGGAAGCCTTTTGGATTTCAGGTATCCCCTGTCATACAGGGTGTTTCTTAGGTTAATCGCCTTTTCGTATAAAAAACTGAAGGGAAGTAGAAGCTTACTTCTTAGCACCTTTAGGTTTTATCCTGAACACACACTGTTCGTATCCCTGAGCTTGACACATCACCTCTTCAACATCGTATGACTTTTCAAGAAACTCGCTGAGAAATCCCTTGAAAAATCCCGCTATAGGTTGGCATACGGGTTTTTGACTCGTCGGTATGGCTTCAACGAGTATGGAGCCCTCAACCCTTATCTCCATCTTTTCCGTATCATACTCAAAATAGCCTATCATCCTTGAGGACTCCGCTATTATTGAAAGAACATCAAGGGCTTCGTCCAGTCTGTCGGTGTATATACCGTATCTTTCCTTCAGGGTTTGGGCTCCCTTCTTTCCGCCGTATTCGGAGGCTTTCTTTATGAGCTTATCAAGCCCGAATTTTGCTATTTTGCTCAAATCCCTATAAGCTCCTATAAGTGCATCCCTGTGTATCAGAACGCTTTCCCTTTCTATAGCCTCAGCAAGCGTCTTAATCTGGTCTTTAATACCTACCATCCCTATCACCGGTTAGCTTAAACTAACAATTTAAAGATACTTTATTAAATTTCAATTAATTAAGCTATAAAATCTTTTTATTCCTTTATTAGGCTTCCTACCGTGAACCTGTTTAAGGTTTTGAGAAGTTCCTTAAGACGATGGGCGTGGTAATCCTCATGCTTTTCTATCCACTTGAAAAGCTTTACGAGTTCCTGTTTTGTAATTTTTCTGGCTTCTTCCTTATACATATTTTTCGCATTTTCCTCTTCCGCTATGTCCTCTATAACCTCTTGAGGGGTTAAGCCCTTCATGTGTCTCGTTTCGGGAAGGGAAAGGTCGGGCATTCCTCCGAGCTCACCGATTTTTTCCCCGAGTTCTCCCATGTGAACCATACTCTCTATTGCTATATCAAGCGATGTATCCTTTTCCCTCCACGTCTTTGAATGGAAAAAGTGATAAAGGTAGTCAAGGATGAGCTTATACTCCTTTTGAAGGAGTTTATTCAATACGGAGATTATCTCGGGGTCTATCTCACCGCTTTCCTTCTTTTCCTCTATCTTTTTCTCCCTTATTGCCTCAAGAAGTTCCGTAAACTCATCCCTGTGCCTCATCTCGTCGTTTATTACCCTATCAAGGAGTTTCTTTACCGAGTCGTCTTTTACCACCTCAAGCTGACTTGAGTAGATTTTTATGGCTTCCTCTTCTGCGTTTACGTCATTTTTTAGCATCTCCTCCCAGTTTTCCCCGAGTTTTATCGCCTCTTCTACCCTTTTTAATGAAACCTTTCCTCCGAGGTCAACAACCTTCTGGGCAAACCATTTAAGGTGTCTCATTTCCTGTCTTGCTATGCTCTCTATCTCTTCGGTTATTTCGGGGTCTCCTATCAGGAATACGTTGTAAAGGTATTGAATTATTGCGGAATGCTCAAGGGCAACGTCATAAAGCAATATATCTATAACTTCCTTCTTATTCATAACATATCACCCCGACTAAAAGGTAAGCCTTCAGAATACTTTGTCAACAATTCTGTTCACAAACTCCATAGCGGTTTTTGAGGGCTTCCTTTCTCCCGTTGCATGCTTGATTACCGAAGCATACATAAGGAGAAGTCCCCCCATTATGTTTCTGTATTCACCTCTTAAATCCTCACCGACCTCCATCTCCACAGGGGGGATGAAGGATATGTATTCAAGAAGCTCGTCCACTCCCATGTCCTGTTCAATTTTTTTGAAGTTCTCAATGTGTTCCTCAACGGCCTTCGTTATGTTGAGGTCGGAAAGGGCTATGAAGTTTCTCCCGTTAAAGCGTGCCCTGCTTTCAGCTCCGTAAAATAGCTTACCGAAGGTTGATTTAACACCTTCAAGGAGAAGGTTTATAGTCTCATCGGTAAGGTCTATTCCGAGCTCCGTCCTGAAGTAATGGTCAAGCTTGTCAAATCCCTTAGGTCTAATCATGACTTCTATTTTAGAATATTTTGCATGTATAGGATAAGCGTTTCCGAGGCGGTTTTATTTCTTCATGCCTTTCCTCTGAACAAGGATATGTATAAGTTTCAGTTTTGTGCCCTTGAGGAGGAAGGAATTCCTTACATAGCGGTTGATTATCCGGGTTTCGGAGAAAGTCCTAACCTGCCCGGGGAGTATACCGTTGAGCGATTAACCGACTACGTTGTAAATATTCTCTCCACGCTCAGGGTAAAAAAGGTGGTGGCTGTAGGGGATAGCATGGGCGGTTATATAATGTTTGACCTCTGGAGAAGATACAGGGATATGGTCAAGGGCTTTGTATTCGTGGCTACAAGAGCGGAGGCGGACACGGAGGAGGGAAAGAAGGCGAGATATGCACTCATTGATAGAGTTCAAAAAGAGGGGAAGGATTTCTTAATAGATGTTATGCTTGAAAACCAGACTTCTCCGGCAACGAAGAAAGATGAAAAGAAGATGAGAACACTCAGATGCATAATGGAAAAAGCATCAACGGAGGGTATAGTAAAAACCCTGAAGGCTCTTGCGGAAAGAAAGGACAACACGGAACTCCTTTCGGATATAAGCGTTCCCACGCTGGTTATTGCGGGAAAGGACGATGAAAAGGTAACACCTCCTTCCGTTGTAAGGAAGATAGCGGAAGGCATAAATGGCGCGGAGTATCACGAGATTGAAAACTCCGCCCACCTTCCACCCTTTGAAAATCCCGATGCTTTTAACAGAATTCTTATCCCGTTTCTGAAGAAATTACTCTGAGAATCTCCTTAAGGTAGCATCGCTTTATCCTTTCCGATTCTTCCCTCACTTTAGTATTTACCTTCTTTTCCTTTTTAAGTATCTCTAAAATACTTTTTGCAAGCTCACTTTTGTCTTTTACAGGATATCCGAGTTTTAAGCTCTCAATGTATTTCCTCAAGTCCTCAACTTTGTGGGTATACTCCCCGTAAAGAACCGGAACGCCGAAGCATGCGGGCTCCATAAGATTGTGTCCCCCTACCTTTACGAACGTTCCCCCGACCACCGCAACATCTGCGGAAGAGTAAAGGGAGCTGAGAATGCCTAACCTGTCCACAATGAGCACATCACCTTCCGTATTTTCCGAAAATAAGTGAGCTCTAAAGCCGAAGGCCTTTGCCTTCTTTAGAACCTCATCGCTTCTTTCAACGTGCCTGGGGGCTATTATTAACAGAATGTCTTTTACACTTTTTTTAATTTCCCTGAAAGCGGAAAGAATAATCTCCTCTTCACCTCTGTGGGTGCTTCCCGCAATTACAACCTTTCTCCCGAAGCTTTTCTTTACAACTTTGTTATCGCATATAAACTTAAGGTTCCCGCAGCTTATAACTTTCTTAACCCTATAGGACTCAAATATCTCTTTGTCCTTTTCCGTTCTCGTTATTATCAGGGAGAACTTTCTTGAAAATATTCTTTCAATAAAACTCCCATTTGCATAAGCGTTTATGAGAATCTTGGGGCTTTTTGTGAAGTTTACAAGTGAAGGCCAAAGCTCCCTTTCGGTCATGATTATAACCTTCGGTTTTACGTATCTCTCAAACTTCTGGACGAGAAAGGGAAGGTCTAGGGGAAGGGGAAAAAGCTCGTCGTAAAACTCCCTTTGGGAGAGGAGGAAGTTATAGGCTCTCGGGGAGAAGAAGGTGAGGAGAATCTTATAACGTTTCTTTAGCTCTTTTAAAATCGGCTTTGCGGTATTGAACTCGCCTACACTCGCTACGTGAAACCAGATATCCGCGCTTTTTGGCTTTTTCCCGATAAGAAGTCTGTCGCGGAGGGAAAAATTCATTGGTTAAAATATTTTCCCATGGCTACAGAGATAGATATTAACAGGATACAAAAAGATATGTTCATTGAGCACAAAGGAGAACCTTACAGGGTTCTTGATTACGAACACGTAAAGCCGGGAAAGGGACAGGCCTTTGTAAGGGTAAAGGCAAAAAATATGAAAACGGGAAACGTTACGGAAATAACCTTCAAGGCATCCGATAAAATACAACTTGCGGACTTTGAGCAAGTTTACGCAACTTACTCATACAACGACGGAGAGAACTACTACTTTATGAACACCCAGACATACGATATGGTGGCCATACCCAGGGAAAACATAGAGAATGAAGCTAAATTCTTAAAAGAAGGTATGGAGGTTATAGTTTTTCTCTACAAGGGGCAACCGGTAGGAATAGAACTTCCGAAACACGTGGAGCTGAAGGTGGTTGAGACCGAACCCGCATTTAAAGGGGATACCCAGGCGGGAGGAACAAAACCCGCAAAGCTTGAGACGGGAGCGGTAATCCAGGTTCCCTTCTTTGTGAAGGAAGGGGATATCGTTAAGGTTGATACGAGAACGGGAAGCTACGTTGAGAGGGTAAAAGAAGGAAAATGATGGAAAAGGAGTTTATAAAGGAGCTTATCAATCTCGTAAAGAACTCAAACATTAAGACCCTGAAGATAGAACAGGGAGACCTGAAGATACACATAGAAACCCACAAGGAACCGATAAAGCCCGAAGAAATCAGACCCCAGAAAAAGGAAGAGTATAAACATCTTGAGGTTCTTCCGCCTTCCGAGGACATTCAGGAGGAAGAAAAGCGGTATCACGTTATAAAAAGTCCGCTTGTGGGAACTTTTTACCGCTCTCCTGCACCCGGTGCACCCCCGTTCGTTGAGGTGGGGGATATAGTCTCCCCCGGGCAGGTTCTTTGCATAATAGAGGCACTGAAAGTTATGAACGAAATTGAAAGCGACGTCAGGGGAAGGGTGGAAAAGATACTCGTTGAAAACGGCGAAACCGTAGAATACGGACAGCCCCTCTTTTTAATAGATACAAATGTTTAAATGTTTAGTATGAAAGCGGTTATACTTACCAACTTCGGCGGAATTGAGAACCTAAAGTTCGTAGAAGACTTTCCGAAACCCCAGCCTAAAGAAAACGAAGTTCTCATAAGGGTAAAAGCCGTAGCACTGAACCACCTTGATATATGGGTGAGGATGGGGGCTCTTCCCGTAAAGCCCGAGCTTCCCCATATACTCGGTTCGGACGTGAGCGGTGTAGTTGAAAAGGTAGGCTCTCTGGTGAGCACCGTAAAGGAAGGGGACGAGGTAATCGTAGCCCCGGGGCTTTCGTGCGGTGTTTGCTGGGATTGCCAGAGCGGAAGGGATAACCATTGTAAGGACTACGATATCCTGGGATTGAGAAGTAAGGGGGGCTATGCGGAGTATGTAGTTGTTCCCGAAAGAAACGTTATAAAAAAGCCCGAAAATCTCAGCTTTGAAGAAGCATCATCTTATCCACTTACCTTTCTTACCGTGTGGAACGCCCTCGTTGATAAAGGAAGAATAAAACCTTACAGTAAGGTATTTATATGGGGCGGGGCTTCCGGCGTTGGTGTTGCAGCCATTCAGATTGCAAAATCCTTTAACGCGTTTGTCATAGCAACCGCGGGAAGTGAAGAGAAGATGAAAAGATGCAAGGAACTCGGTGCGGATATAGTCCTTAACCACTACAAGGATGACGTTGTGAAAAGGGTGAGGGAGATTTTCAAGGAAGGTGTTGATATAGTTGTTGACCACGTTGGGGAAGCTACCTTTCCCAAAAGCGTGCAGCTACTCAGGAAGGGGGGAAAACTCGCATTTTTCGGAACAACTACGGGAAGCAGGGCGGAAATAGATATAAGGTATCTTTTCGTGAGGGAGATAGAACTCCTCGGTGTTTATATGGGGAGTAGGGCAAACCTCTTTAAGATAACGGAGTTATTTGAAAGGGGCGTTTATAAACCCGTGGTGGATAAAGTGTTTCCTCTGGAGAGAGCTCCCGAAGCTCACAGATACCTTGAGGAGTCAAGGCATTTCGGGAAGGTAGTTCTAAAGGTAGATTGATGCTCA
Source organism: uncultured Aquifex sp. (assembly GCA_964425585.1). Classification (GTDB taxonomy): domain Bacteria; phylum Aquificota; class Aquificia; order Aquificales; family Aquificaceae; genus Aquifex. Next base: position 28,259 of record CAYRMG010000005.1, read on the forward strand.
GGGAAAGGATAAAGCGATTTCACTTCGTAGGAATAGGCGGAATAGGTATGAGCGGCATAGCCCAGATTCTCCTGGAGATGGGATACAAAGTCTCGGGTTCCGATATAAGGGAGAATAAAAACACGAAGCTCCTGAGGGAAAGGGGTGCAAAGATATACATAGGCCACAAAGAAGAAAACCTCGGGGATGCCCAGGTTGTCGTTTACTCCTCCGCGGTAAAGAAGGACAATCCCGAGATAATTGAAGCAAGAAGGAGAAACATTCCCGTAATTCCCCGCGGGGATATGCTTGCGGAGCTCTTTAAGTTAAAAGAAGGCATAGCAGTAAGCGGAAGCCACGGGAAAACAACGACAACCTCTATGATAGCGGAGATACTCATAAACGCAGGGCTTGAACCCACGGTGATAGTGGGAGGAAGGCTCAAAAGGTTGGGGACAAACGCCAAACTCGGTAAGGGAGACCTGCTCGTTTCGGAGGCGGACGAAAGCGACGGTTCTTTCCTTAAGCTTTCTCCCGCGGTGGCGGTTGTGACAAATGTAGACCGCGAGCATCTTGATTTTTACAAAAACTTTGATGAGATAAAAAAGGCCTTTGAGAAGTTCGTAAATTCCGTTCCCTTCTACGGTTTTTCCGTCGTAAACGGGGATGATAAAGTCCTGAGGGATATAGCTCTTAGCTCCCATGAGAGGGTAATAACCTACGGTATAAATAACGGAATCTTGAAGGCAGAAGCTTTGAATCTTGTAGACGGAAGGTATGAGTTCCTCGTTTTATACAAAAATAAAAGGCTCGGAAGGATACACCTCGGAATAGCGGGAAAACACAACGTTTACAATGCCCTCGCATCAATAGGCGTAGCCCTTGAGCTCGGTGTGCCCTTCAGCGTTATAAAGGAATCTCTGGAAAACTTCAGAAATGTTGAGCGAAGACTTGACCTGAAAGGCTATTACAGGGGTTCGCCCGTTTACGATGATTACGGACACCACCCGACGGAAATAAAGGCGGTTCTCTCTTCCCTGAGGGAGATGTATCCCGGCTCTAAGCTTCTCGTGGTGTTTCAACCTCACAGGTATTCAAGAACTTACTACCTGTTTAAGGATTTTGTTGAGGTTCTAAAGGAAACCGACAAGCTCATAATAACGGATATATACCCTGCGAGCGAGGAAAATATATACGGTGTTGATGCAAAAAAGCTCGCAAGGGAAAGCGGGGGTATCTTTGTGGCGGATAAAGAAAAGGTTTTCAGAAAGATAGGGGAAATCCACGAAAGGGGGGACGTTATCCTGTTCTTGGGTGCGGGAAGCATCTCAAGGTGGTGTGAGGAATTTTTAGAAATCGGTGATTAAAATCTATATCTATGAAAAAGGATTTCGTTCATCTTCACCTTCACACCCAGTTTTCTCTCCTTGACGGAGCGATTAAGATAGATGAGCTTGTGAAGAAGGCAAAGGAATACGGCTTTAAAGCCGTAGGGATGTCCGACCACGGAAACCTCTTCGGTTCCTATAAATTTTACAAAACCCTGAAAGGAGAAGGGATAAAGCCGATAATAGGCATGGAGGCTTACTTTACAACAGGCTCCCGATTTGACAGGGGGGGAAAGGCCTCGGAGGATAATATAACCGACAGGTATAACCACCACCTCATACTCATAGCAAAAAACGACAAGGGACTTAAAAATCTCATGAAGCTATCAACACTGGCATACAAGGAAGGTTTTTACTACAAGCCCCGCATAGACTACGAACTCCTTGAAAAATACGGGGAAGGATTAATAGCGCTTACCGCCTGCCTGAAAGGGGTTCCCACATACTACGCCTCTATAAACGAAATAAAGAAGGCACAAGAGTGGGTAAAGAAGTTTAAAGACATATTCGGAGATGACCTATACCTTGAGCTTCAGGCAAACAACATTCCCGAGCAGGACGTTGCAAACAGGAACTTAATAGAGATTGCGAGAAAGTATAACGTTAAGCTTATAGCCACTCAGGACGCCCACTATCTCAACCCCGAGGACAGATACGCTCACACGGTTTTAATGGCTCTCCAGATGAAGAAAACCGTTCATGAACTTTCTTCCGGAAACTTCAAATGCTCAAATGAAGACCTTCACTTCGCAAGTGCGGAGTATATGTGGAAAAAGTTTGAAGGAAAGTTTGACGGGTGGGAAGAGGCACTTCTCAACACTTTGGAGGTTGCGGAGAAAACAGCGGACAGTTTTGAGCTCTTTGAAAACTCCACTTATCTCCTTCCCAAGTATGACGTTCCAGCGGATAAAACCCTTGAAGAGTATCTGAGGGAACTTGCGATAAAGGGATTAAGACAGAGAATAGAAAAGGGTCAGGCGAAGGATACAAAGGAATACTGGGACAGGCTTGAATACGAGCTTGACGTTATAAACAAAATGGGCTTTGCGGGATACTTCTTAATAGTTCAAGACTTTATAAACTGGGCTAAAAGTAAGGACATACCCGTGGGACCCGGAAGGGGAAGTGCGGGAGGCTCGCTGGTCGCCTACGCTATAGGAATAACGGACATTGACCCCATAAAGCACGGTCTTCTCTTTGAGAGATTTCTTAATCCCGAAAGGGTTTCCATGCCCGACATAGACGTTGATTTTTGCCAGGACAACAGGGATAAGGTTATTGAGTATGTAAGGGAGAAATACGGAAAGGATAACGTAGCCCAGATAATAACCTACAACGTAATGAAGGCAAAACAAACACTGAGGGACGTAGCCCGTGCGATGGGTCTGCCCTACTCAACCGCGGACAAACTTGCGAAGCTAATACCCCAAGGAGACGTTCAGGGAACGTGGCTATCCCTTGAGGAGATGTATAAGACGCCCGTTGAGGAACTGCTGGAAAAATACGGACGGCACAGAACGGACATAGAGGACAACGTTCAGAAGTTCAGGCAGATGTGCGAGGAAAGTCCCGAAATAAAACAGCTCGTTGAGACCGCCCTCAAGCTTGAAGGACTTACAAGACACACCTCTCTTCACGCAGCGGGCGTAGTTATAGCGCCCAAACCCCTGAGCGAGCTTGTTCCCCTTTATTACGACAAGGAAGGTGAAGTGGCTACCCAGTATGATATGGTTCAGCTGGAAGAACTCGGACTTCTCAAGATGGATTTCCTCGGCCTTAAAACCCTTACGGAACTTAAGCTTATGAAGGAGCTTATAAAAGAACGCCACGGTGTTGATATAGATTTCCTTAAATTGCCCCTTGACGACCCGAAAGTTTATAAACTCCTGCAGGAAGGAAAAACCACTGGGGTTTTCCAGCTTGAGAGCAGGGGAATGAAAGAGCTTCTAAAGAGGCTGAAGCCTGATAACTTTGACGATATAGTAGCCGTCTTGGCGCTTTACCGTCCCGGTCCTTTGAAGAGCGGTCTTGTTGACACCTACATAAGGAGAAAGCACGGCCAAGAGGAAATTACCTATCCTTTTGACGAGCTTGAACCCGTTCTTAAAGAGACCTACGGTGTGATAGTTTACCAGGAGCAGGTTATGAAGATGTCCCAGATACTTGCAGGATTTACCCCCGGAGAGGCGGATACCCTCAGAAAGGCAATAGGAAAGAAAAAGGCAGACCTTATGGCACAGATGAAGGACAAGTTTATTGAGGGAGCGGTAAAGAAGGGATATCCGAGGGATAAGATAGTAAAACTCTGGGAGGATATAGAGAAGTTTGCTTCTTACTCTTTCAATAAATCCCACTCCGTTGCATACGGTTATATATCCTACTGGACCGCTTACGTCAAAGCCCATTATCCCGCGGAGTTCTTTGCGGTTAAGCTAACCACCGAAAAGAACGACAATAAGTTCCTTAACCTTCTGAAGGATGCAAAACTCTTCGGTTTTGAGATTCTGCCCCCCGATATAAACAAGAGCGATATCGGCTTTACGATAGAGGGTGATAATAAACTGAGGTTCGGACTGGCAAGGATAAAGGGAGTGGGAGAAGAAACCGCAAAGATAATCGTTGAGGCACGGAAAAAGTATAAACACTTTAAGGGTCTTGCGGACTTCTCCATGAAGGTAAAGAACAGAAAGGTTAATAAAAAGGTTCTTGAAGCTCTGGTAAAGGCGGGTGCCTTTGACTTTACCAAAAAGAGCAGGGCGGAACTTCTTGCGAAGGTTTCAAGCTCGGAAAAGGAAATGGCTTTAGTCCAGAACACGCTGTTCGGTATGAAGAAGGAAGAGGGTTCGGAGCAGGAAATTGACCCCCTTAAGCTTGAAAAAGAGGTTCTCGGCTTTTACATATCCGCACACCCCATAAATAAGTATGAAAAGCTACTTAAAGGTAGAGTAAAGAACATAGAAGAGCTTGAAGAAGTAGAAAGGGATGAGAAGGTAAACGTAGCGGGCGTAATAACGGAACTCAAAGTTAAAAAGACAAAACAAGGGGATTACATGGCTGTATTTAACCTCATTGATAAGACGGGTATAATTGAAACCGTCGTCTTTCCGAACAGATACGAGGAGTTCAAAGAGTTAATAGAAGAGGACAAAGTTGTGGTTATAAGCGGTGTGGTTGATGAGGATTTAGAAACCGAAACCCATAAACTCGTCGTTGATGAGATTTACACGCCCGAGGAGTTTACAAGAAGCGAGTCCAACACTTTCAAGCTTTTCATCACCCGTGAACAGGCCTTGAAACTCCTGGAAGAATTAAAAGACCTCCTGAAGAGCCATGCGGACCCGAGCGGAAAGCTCGTTTATCTGAGCCTTGACCTCGGGGACAAAGTGGTAGACCTTATGCTCTCTCCGGACTACAGCGTAAAGCCTACCGCCGAATTGGTTGAAGAGCTGGAAAAGAGAAACGTGAAAGTTCTTGAAGTCTAAGATATCCTGAAGAGTATAACTATTTCTCCTTTTATTTTTTCCCTGCCTTTAAGCTCGCTCAGGATTTCGCTCACTCTTCCCCTTATGTATTCTTCGTGAACCTTGGTGAGCTCCCGTGCAACGCAGGCATCAACATCCCCGAAGATTTCCAGAATTAACTCAAGGGTTTTAATAACCCTGTTTGGGTTTTCAAAGAGTATAACGGTAGTATCTTCACAGTTCTTTATCTCCTGAAAGAAACTTTTGGTTCCCTTTTTCGGTGCAAAGCCGAGGAAGAGAAATCTATCGGGGGGGAGTCCGGAGCCGACGAGAGCCGTTAAAACCGCACTCGCTCCCGGCAGAACCTCAACCTCTATTCCCTCCTCTATGCACCTCTTTATTAGTCTGTATCCGGGGTCGGAAACCGCGGGCATTCCCGCATCTGTCACAAGGGCTACATCTTCCCTTTCTAAAATCTTTAGTATTTTGGGAATCCTTTGCTCTTCCTTCGGCTCGTAGTAGGATATTAGTTTTTTTCCCTTTATATCGTAGTGATTGAGAAGTATCAGGGTTCTCCTCGTATCCTCACAGGCTATATAGTTAACGCTTTTGAGAACCTCCAAAGCTCTCAGGGTTATATCCTTCAAGTTTCCTATGGGTGTGGGAACTACGTAAAGCTTACCCATCTTTATACTTCAGGATTAACTCACCTTTTTTACCGCCCGTCTCATTCCCTATGGGATTGCACTTAGCAACGAGAAGGAAGAATATATCCCTATCCGCGTCCGATAGTGTTTCAAAATTCGCCTGCCCCTTGCTTATGACTATATCCGAGCTGTAGAAGATATCTACAAACTCCTTCTTGCAATCCTCAAGCCACGTTCCCACCTTGTCGTTTCCGTTGTCAACTACACTGCAAAGCTCGGTTATTGAAACCTCAAGGGCATCCTCGTAGGTGGCATCGTTCAGTATGGGTTTTCCCCTCACCCCGTATACAACTTCCTTTCCGAGCTTTTTCAAAACGCTCACCAGAAGTTTATCAAGAACTATTTCCCCCGCGTTGTCCCCTATCACGAAAACGCTCTTTGCATTTTCCAACTTTTTCCTAAAAACTTCATAATCGTTTACAAGAAAGTCCTTCAAAAGAAGTTTATTGAGCTCTTTCTGAAGGTCAAAATCCCCTTTTATGGCAAAATCTATAGCGTTTCCCACAGCGGATACCTTAAGGGCAAGGTATAACTCGTCTTCAGATTTTTCAATCTCTTTGAGGAGCTCGGGATAAATCTCCTCGGCCTTTTTGTTTGCGAGCTTTTTATACTCCCTGAACGGGTCATCCTCCCCGGTTATTTCCTTAACTATCTGTTGGATAAAGTAAGCGTAATAGGCGGGAGAACGGTCAAAGCGGTCAAAGCTTGAGAGAAACTTTAAGCTTTTTTGGGCTATTTCCATACTCTTTTCTTTAGGCAGATTCAGCTTCTTTACCGCGTTCAGTCCTTGATTTATAAGGCAGGGGATGCACTCTGGATAGGCTCTCATGTTAGTGCTTTTAGAACCGCCTCAGCGTCCTGGGGTTTTTCTATGTTGAAAACCCTTACGTTGGGAACTGTTTGCTGTATGAGCTTTGAGAGAACGTTTTTCGGTCCTATCTCTACAAAGGTATCAACACCCTGCTCGTGCATATAAAGAACACTTTGATACCATTTTACGGGTGAGAATATCTGATGGTATAGGTTATTCCTTATTTCGTGTGCCATAATGTGGGCTTTTGCGGTGTAGTTTTGAACGAGGGGAATTTTTATATTCTGGATAGGGGATTGGGCAAGCTTAAGCCTGAATGCATCTGCTGCAGGCTTCATAAGGGAACAGTGGGAAGGAACGGAAACCTTCAAGGGTATAGCTCTTCCCCCCATTTCCTTTGCGATTTCCGCAGCTTTGTTTACCGCTTCCTTTTCACCCGATATTACGGTCTGCGTGGGTGAGTTGTAGTTTGCAGGCTCAACGACACCGTATTCCTTTGCCTTTTCGCACGCCTCTTCAACCTTTTCGGGGGGAAGCTTCAATATTGCCACCATCGCTCCTTTTCCTTCGGGAACAGCCTCCTGCATATACTTTCCCCTGTAGTATGTAAGCCTTGCACCCAGTTGAACATCTATGCCTCCCGCTACCGCAAGGGCGGTATACTCACCCAGGGAATGGCCTGCGACAAAATCGGGCTTCGGGAAACCCATACTCTCAAGAGCCTTGTATATACCGAAAGAAACCGCAAAAAGCGCAGGTTGTGTATAAACGGTTTTATTTAATTTATCCTCGGGACCTTTAAAGATAACGTCAACTATATCGTCAAGGGACATCCTGAGAGAGTGCTCAACGGCGTGTATAACGTCCGCGGTCTCGGGGAAGTTTTTATAAAACTCGTATCCCATTCCGACATACTGGGAACCCTGACCGGGAAAAACGTAAGCAAGCTTACCCATGGTTTAAAGTATACTATCTATTTGTAATTAACGGAGGGATAGAATGGGCATAGGAAAGGAAATAAGGCTTGAACGAATAATGAACAGGGAAACCCGTAAAACGATTATAGTTCCCATGGACCACGGGGTGAGTTCCGGTCCCATAGAGGGAATAATAAACATTAGGGAAGCGGTTGAAAAGGTTGCGGAAGGCGGAGCTAACGCGGTGGTCCTCCACAAGGGTATGGTAAGAGCGGGACACAGGGGAAGGGGAAGGGATATAGGCTTAATCGTTCACCTATCCGCATCAACGGACCTCTCCCCGAGGAAGAACGATAAAGTCCTTGTCTGCACCGTTGAAGAAGCTATAAGGCTCGGAGCGGATGCGGTTTCAATACACGTAAACATAGGTGCGGAAGGTGAAAAGGAAATGCTAAAGGACTTCGGTTATGTCTCCAAGGTTTGTGAAGAGTGGCAGATGCCCCTTCTTGCGATGGTTTACGGAAGGGGACCCAAAATAGAGAACCAGTATGACCCCAAGGTAGTTGCCCACTGTGCGAGGGTAGGAGCTGAACTCGGGGCGGATATCGTAAAGGTTCCCTATACCGGAGACCCCGAAACCTTCCGTTTAGCGGTTGAGGGCTCACCCGTTCCGGTCGTAATAGCAGGGGGACCCAAAATGAAATCCGAAAAGGAAGTCCTTGAGATGGTTTACGGGGCTATGCAGGCCGGGGCATCGGGTCTCTCAATAGGAAGGAACATCTTCCAGGCAAAGGACCCGAAAAAGATGGTTATGGCTATGTCCGCCATCGTTCACGAAGGAAAAAGTGTAGATGAAGCCCTAAAAATACTTTCCTGAGGGAGGTGGTGAATTATGAAAAAGCTATTAATTTTTCTATCCTTAGCCTTATTTTCTTCTTCCTTTGCTCTCGTGGATGGCGAGCTTTCAATAGGTGTATACAACCAAAACCCCAAGGGCTATATCCAGTATCCCGCAGGTAAAGGAACAACTCTTGACCTTGAAAAGGACCTTAAGCTCGGAGATGAGACCAGACCGACCGCAAAACTGAAGCTTGAACTTCCCTTTATTCTTCCCAATATATACCTTGCTTACACGAAGATGAAGTTTACGGGCAAAAATAACGTAACAAACGTGAGGTTCGGTGATTACGTATTCAATGCGGATATAAACACATCGGTAAAGGCCAATCAGCTTGACGTAGGTCTTTACTACCACGTTCCTTTTATAAAGTCGGATATTCTTGACCCGGAAATAGGTGTAATTGTAAAAGTTGTAGATTTCAAGGCTACCGTTTCGGGAAATGCCACCGAGGTAAAAACGGGAATTTCCGGAAGCTATAGAGAGGAGAAGTCAAAAACCGTCCCTCTACCCCTTGCCTACGCGAGCGTAGGTGTTTATCCCCTCAAATTTATAGGATTTGTCGGTGAGTTTAAAGGGGCAAAAGCGGGGGATAACTACTTTTACGAGTATGCTGCAGGACTCAGGCTTAGATTCTTTGACCTCAGGCTTGCTCACTTCTTCGTAGAGGGAGGATACAGATTCCAGAGGCTCAGGTTAAAAGACGTCGGAGATGTAAACGCGGATATAAAGGTCGGCGGTGTTTACGCAAATATAGGTGTAGGATTTTAACGGAGGAGATATATGGGGCTTCTTGAAGGTAAGAGGGCGCTCATCACGGGTGTTGCAAATGAGCGAAGTATAGCTTACGGCATTGCTAAATCATTTTACAGGGAAGGGGCGGAGCTTGCCTTTACGTATGCCACCCCCAAACTTGAAAAAAGGGTCAGGGAAATAGCAAAGGAGTTCGGAAGCGAGCTCGTTACCAAGTGCGATGTTTCCTCCGATGAGGACATAACATCCCTCAGAAAATTTTTAGAGGAAAACTGGGGAAATCTTGACATCATAGTCCACTCAATAGCCTACGCTCCGAAGGAAGAGTTCAAAGGGGGAGTAATAGATACATCAAGGGAAGGTTTTAAAATAGCAATGGATATATCCGTTTACTCCTTGATAGCACTCACGAGGGAGCTCCTTCCCCTTATGGAAGGAAGAAATGGAGCTATAATAACCCTTTCCTACTACGGAGCGGAGAAAGTAGTTCCCCATTACAACGTTATGGGAATAGCAAAAGCAGCCCTTGAGAGCACGGTAAGGTATCTCGCATACGATATAGCCAAATACGGCCACAGAATAAACGCAATATCCGCGGGCCCCGTGAAAACCTTAGCCGCATACAGCATTACGGGATTTCACCTTCTTATGGAGCATACAACAAAGGTAAACCCATTCGGAAAACCTATAACAATAGAGGACGTAGGTGATACTGCGGTTTTCCTATGCAGCGACTGGGCAAGGGCGATAACGGGAGAGGTTATCTACGTTGACAACGGATACCACATTATGGGCGTATTCGGAAGGGAAGAAGAGATTAAGAAAGAAGTATTCAAAAAAGATTAAAATATTCTTAAAACCTTAAGGAGGTGTTGCCATGAAAAAGTTCCTTCTTGCGGGAGTATTTCTCGCAGGAACGGTATTCGCTGCAGATGGAAAAGCAATATTCCAGTCCAAGGGATGTGCTTCCTGCCATCAACCTTCCGTTGATACCGTAGGTCCTTCTCTCAAGAAGATAGCCCAAGTTTACGGAAATGACGTTGAGGGGCTAGTTAAGTTCCTGAAAGGTGAAGCACAACCGAAAGTAGACCCCCCTAAGTTCCCGATAATGAAAGCTCAGCTCACAATGCTCAAGGGGCTTTCCGATGCGGAACTAAAGGCTCTTGCCGAGTTTATACTATCCCACAAGTAATTTTTAAGCCCGCCCTTCCGGGCGGGAAGTTTAAAACACGGATATGGAAAAATTAACCCGATACTTTGAAAGGTTAAAAGAAAAAAGGGAAAAAGCCCTTGTATCCTACCTGATGGTCGGGTATCCCGATTACGAGACTTCGTTTGAAGCTTTTAGAACGGTTTTAAAAAGCGGAACCGATATACTTGAGATAGGGTTTCCCTTCTCCGACCCGGTGGCGGATGGTCCTACGATTCAGGTAGCCCACGAGGTAGCTTTAAAAAACGGTATAAGGTTTAAGGATATCCTTGAGCTTTCAAGGGGATTGAGAGAGGAGTTCTCCGATAAACCCTTTCTGTTGATGACTTACTACAACCCGATTTTCAAAATAGGGCTTGAGAAGTTTTGTAAGCTTTCAAAAGAGAACGGCATTGATGGTTTCATAGTTCCGGACCTTCCCCCGGAAGAGGCAGGGGAACTAAAAGAAATTATGAAAAAATTTGAACTTTCTTTTGTCCCGCTTGCATCACCTACAAGCACCTCAGAAAGGCTTAAGCTGATATGCCAAGCTGCAGATGAGATGGTTTATTTTGTTTCCGTTACGGGAACGACGGGAGCGAGGGATAAACTTCCCTACGAAAGGATAAAGGAAAAGGTAGAGCTATACAAAAGGTTATGTGATAAACCCGTTGTTGTAGGTTTCGGGGTATCAAAGGGTGAACATGCAAGAAGAATAGGGGAGTTTTCGGAGGGAGTTGTAGTGGGAAGCGCTCTTGTAAAACTTGCGGGTGAGAAAAGAATAAAAGAAATGGAAAATTTGGTAAAGGAGTTAAAAAGCGCATTAAAAAATTAAGTTCTATGAGATACTTATAGAACCTATGTGGGGTGGTATAATCTTTTCTTATGGAACAAGGCTCTAAAGTCATTGAGGTTCCGATAGAAGAAGAGGTAAAGCAGGCATACATAGATTACGCTATGTCCGTCATCGTCGGGAGGGCTATTCCCGACGTAAGGGACGGGCTAAAACCCGTTCAAAGAAGGATTCTCTACTCAATGTATGAAATGGGTTTAACACCCGATAAACCCTTTAAAAAAAGTGCAAGGGTTGTGGGTGAGGTTCTCGGTAAGTATCACCCCCACGGAGACCAGGCGGTTTACGACGCTCTCGTAAGAATGGCTCAAGATTTTACCATGAGATATCCGCTTATCATAGGTCAGGGAAACTTCGGCTCCGTTGACGGAGACCCGCCTGCCCAGATGCGTTATACCGAGGCTAAGCTTTCACCCGTTGCGGTTGAGATGTTGCTTGATATAGATAAGGAAACCGTTGACTTTGTTCCGAACTTTGACGATACCCTTATGGAACCCGAGGTTCTTCCTTCAAAATTTCCTAACCTTCTTTGTAACGGAACCAGCGGTATAGCGGTGGGGCTTGCCACCTCAATACCTCCCCATAACTTAAGGGAAGTGGGGAAGGCACTTATAGAGCTTGCGAAAAATCCCGAAATGGAACTTGAGGAGATAATGGAAACGCTAAAGGGTCCCGACTTTCCCACGGGCGGTGTGATTGAAAACTGGAATCAGGTAAAGGAAGCCTACAGAACGGGAAGGGGAACGATACAGGTAAAGGGAAAGGCTCACGTTGAGAAGGTGCAAGGGGGAAGGGAGAGAATAGTAATAACCGAGATACCCTACCAAGTTAACAAGGCGGAGCTTATAAAAAAGATAGCGGATAACGTAAGAAACGGCAGGATAAAGGAGATATCGGATATAAGGGACGAAACGGACAAGGAAGGAATAAGGATAGTCATTGAACTCAAAAGAGACGCAAAGGGAGAACAGGTTCTTGAAAAACTCTACAAATACACACCGCTTATGAAGGGATTCCCCGTAAATCTCGTGGTTTTAATAGATAAAGAACCGAAACTCGTTGACATAAAAACGCTCCTAAGAGAGTTCATAAGACACCGCCTTGATGTTATATTAAGGCGCTCAAAATACTTCTTGAAAAAGGCTCAGGATAGGCTTCACATAGTTGAGGGACTTTTAAGAGCGGTAAGCTTCATAGACGACATTATAGAGAAAATAAGAAGCTCAAAAGACGTTTCGCAGGCGAGAAACATCCTTATGGAGGAGTTCGGATTTTCCGAAAGACAGGCGAACGCAATACTTGACCTGAGACTTCAAAGACTTACGTCCCTTGAAAGGGAAAAACTCCTTCAGGAAGAGAAAGAATTAAGGGAGAAGATAGAGTATTACAGAAAGCTTGTGAAAAGTGAAGAAGAAAGAATAAGGGTATTCATTGAGGAAACGGAAGAACTAATAAAGAAGTTCGGAGACGGCAGACGCACCTACATAGAGGGAGCAGAGAAAAAACCGAAAGAAGGAGCTATAACGGTTGCAATACTTCAGGACGGCAGAATAGTTCCGATTGAAAATATTCCTCCCCAAAACGCACCCGTTGTTAACATTCTTAAGGTTCCCTTCACCGAGGGATTATTTCTCGTATCCAACAAGGGAAGGGTTTACTGGGTTGCGGGTTCTCAAGCTCTTCAAGGGAGCAAGGTATCCCTAAAGAGCGGTGAGGAAAAAGTAATAGGAGCATTCATAAGGGAACAGTTTGCGGACAGATTACTTCTCGTAACAGAAAAGGGATACGTTAAGAAGATTCCCCTCGCCGACTTTGAGTATAAAGCCCAGGGCATGCCCATAATAAAGCTTACGGAAAGTGATGAGGTCGTTTCTATTGCCCGTTCCATAGATGAAACGGATATCCTTTTATTTACCTCACACGGCAGGGTGGCAAGATTCGGCGTAAGGGAAGTTCCTCCGTCAACTCCGGGGGCAAAAGGTGTGCAGGGCATAAAGCTGGAAAAGAATGACAAAGTTTCGGGATTAAGGGTATGGAACGGAGAGCCTTTTCTCCTGGTCATAACGGCAAGGGGAAGGGTAAAAAAGATATCTGAAAAGGAAATTCCCAAGACTAACAGGGCTGTGAAGGGAACGGATGTATCGGGAACAAAGGACAGGCTTGTAGATTTGATACCCATAAAAGAAGAGGTGGAACTCCTCATAACGACAAAGGGAGGAAAGGCCTTTTACGATAAAATTTCCCAGAAGGAAATTCCCCTATCAACTAAGAAAAGCGTTCCGAGAACGAGATGGAAATTAGGGGAAGACGAGATAATGAGTGTCGTAATAAAGGCAAGCAGATAAACATATTTCTTTCCATAGAAACGTGGGATATAGACGATACCCTTCTCCTTTTGTTTCTTCTCCATTACCACGCAATCGGGAAAGTTAACCTTCTGGGTGTTGAGATAGACAGGGGGACAAAACTCCAGAACAGTTACGTTAAGTATATTCTCAAACTGGCGGAGGAAGATATTCCCCTCTTTTCAAGAAACTTAGAATCTCACGAAGATGAGATTCCCGAGTATTACTACACCTTTTTTGAAGGTCTGAAAAAAGAAGAAAAAATACTCCCTCCGAGGGAGGAATCACTTGAACTCCTCAAGGGGAAAAATTTTACCCTCATAGTAGGAGGAAGCTTAAACTTTGCAGTTTTCCTGCTAAAGGCGGGAATTACTCCGAGTGAGATTTTCTTTCAAGGCGGTTTTGCAGGATTTAATATAACGGGAAAGGTTAATAAAAAGTTCGGGAAAAAAATATTTACCCCGACGTTTAACTTAAACAAAGATATCAGGGCATCCGATGAATTTTTCAACCTAAGGGAAAAGTTTGATATCCCTACCTACATGGTTTCAAAGAACGTGAACCACCTTATAATCGTAAAGAGAAGCGATATTCCCCTAATACCTCCGAAGACGAAACCCCAAGAAGTTTACCTAAATATTTTGAAAAAGTATTTAGAAAGCATAAGAAGGGAAAAGAGTTTACACGATGTTTATACTGCTGTAGCCTTTTTTAATAAAAATCTCTTTACGTGGAAGGAGGTAAAACCGATTTTCAGAAAGGGCAAAAAGTTCAGGGAATGGGGAAGTGAAAAAAATAGAGGGAACTTAAGGATTACCGTTGATGCAAAAGAAGAGGAAGTAAAGGCATACAGCTTATTTAAGAGGGAGTTCTAATCTCCGTAGTATTCTTCAAAGGCTATCCATGTCCTCGGAATGCGCCACTCCAGCCTATCCCACTCCTTCATAAGTTTTTTTCTCTTACTTGCAGCTCTATTTATGGAAGCGCCGAATGTATCAAGGGCTTCCTCCTCATACTCCTCGGGTTCACCCTCAAGAATGCTCCTTGCGGCCATATCCCCCGTTAAAACCGCGTTTGCTATACCGCCCCCCGTTATAGGATGGCAGAAACCCCCCGCATCACCCACGAGCAGAACCCTACCCCTCAGGGGTTCAATTATTCCTTCACCGGGTATAAAGCCTCCCGTTCTTCCCAAAACGGGATTTGTATAAACAAACTCACCGAGCTCTTTAATAAACCTGTTCAGAACCTCAACCACATTAAGCTTATAGTAAAGGTCAATTCCCACACCGACGTTTGCAAACTCTCCCTTCGGGAATATCCATCCGTATCCGCCGGGTATGTAATCCCTGAAGAATATAAGAAGGTCCTCAAGAGGTCTTTTGAGCTTTAGGGTATACTGTGCGGTTATGAGGAATTCCTTTGTAAAATTTCCCGTTTCTTTAGCAACTTTAGAGCGGGCACCGTCTGCACCTATGATGAAATCCGCCTTCACCTTTACTATTTCCCCTTTTCTCAGGTCCTTCAAAAGAGCGTAACCGTTTTCAAAACCGATGAACTTGGTCTTTGTTCTCAGCTTTGCTCCTTTCTTTTGTGCAAGCTCCGCTATCCTTTTGTCCCATTTCTCCCTGCGGAGGATAAATCCCTCGGAATACATACTTACAACTTCGCCCCAAGGTGTGTAGTGAACCATATCTTTAACCTTCTGAGCTACGGTTTCATCTGTAAAAAACTCGGGAAATTTATAACTCAACTGGATAGGAACAAACTCCGCACACTGAACGGGATACCCCACTTCTTTACGGGTATCTATCAGAAGAACCTTTGCACCGCCTTCCGCCAGCCTGTAAGCGGCAGTTGAACCTCCGGGTCCCGCTCCTATTATCAGGACGTCGTATTTCATAACTTTTAATCTACTTGCCGTTTAGTTTTTTCTTCAGAGATTTTGCAGCTTTAAAAACGGGAACGTATCTCTCCTTTATATAAACCTCTATTCCCAGTCTTGGATTTTTCACAAATCTTCCCGGTTTTCTTTTTAACTTAAAGCTTCCGAGCCCCCTTATCTCAACCCTTCTTCCCTTTAGAACTTCCTCCTTTATAATCTCAAATACTTCATTCACTATGATTGTTGCCTTTCTTAAGGATATTCCCTTTCTCCTGGATAGTTCTTTCGCAAGCTCGGATTTATTCACTTCTTTTCCTCCACAAATACGCTTCTCACCCTATTTTTCTCTCCCTTTGCCACTATCTTTTTCTCTTTACCGTATATGTATATCTCGTCCGCCTCAAGGACTTTTTTACCTTCAACTATTTTAGCATTTCCCCTCATGTAAACAATATCCTTTTTAAGGTCATACTCAAGGTAATCGGAAAAGGATTTACGGTTGTCCTCAAGTATACTTACCTTCCCCTTTGCAACGATTTTCAGGGGTTTTCCCTCCTTGTCAAGGTATATGATAACCTCGTCCGCTTTCAAAACCGAACCGTCCCTTATTAACTTTACATTTCCCCTGTATATGAGTTTATCCCGGGTGTATACCAGGCTGTCCGCTTCGCCCGTAATCGCCTGAGAAAAAGCAATTCCCACAAGGCTAAGGGTAAGAATGAATGCTTTTAACTTCATCTATAATTACCTTAAAAGGTTTAAAGGATATTTTAAAGCCTTTACCCCTTATTACATTTTTCCCTTTTCTCAGTATTATGTCCTCATATCCCCAGGCTTCATTTTTCTTAAAATCCACGTAGGCGCTCGTCGTCCTCAGATACATATCCTTTCCGAATATCTCAACACCTCCCTCAAGTCTTCCCCTTTTTTCCCTCCTGTTGAGGTATAGCCTTTCCGCCTTTATGGTGTATCCTCCCCCTTGGATAACACTTCTTTTAATAATCGCTATTCCCTTCTCGTAGATGAGCTCTTTACCCTTTACATTCCATATTTGTCCCTCATCGGTGAAGACCTTTATGAGAACATTCTCAACGTTGCTCCTCACAAGATTGTATTCCTCAAGGGATAAATACACCCTTACATAATACTCCGAAAAAAGAACGCCCAAAAGAAATAGCAGTATCAGGAAAGAACCCTTAAGCATCTTTTAGGAGTTTTATGAGCTCCGCAACTTCTCTGATTGCACCCCTTCCCCCTTCCGCGTTCGTAATATAAAGGGCTACTTTTTTAACCTCTTCAACCGCATTCCTTACCGCCACGGGAAAGCCGACCCTTTCCATAACGGGAAGGTCTACGATATCGTCCCCCACAAAGCATATCTCTTCATCCTTAAGCTTTTTTCTTCTTTTTATCTCCTCGTAAATCTCAAGTTTTGAGTATCTCCCTGTAAATACCTCCTCTATTCCGAGCTCTTTCAGTCTAACGCTCAGAGGGGAAGAATCCCTTCCGCTTATCACTCCTATCTCAAGCCCCATGCCCTGAAGAATTTTTATTCCCAGCCCGTCAAGGACGTTGAAAACCTTTATGGTTTCCCCTTTTTCCGTGTAATAAAGACTTCCGTCGGTAAGAACGCCGTCTATGTCGGTTATTATTAACTTCAGTTTTTTTATCCTATCTCTCAGAGCCATACCTTTCCCTCACGTATTCGTAAACCTTTCTGAGTCCCGTGCTTGCCTTCTCCCTGAAAACTTTGTCCGCTATGCGGGAAATGGGTGTTTCCTCGGGATTTACCTCTATGACTTCCGCGCCGTTTTCTTTCGCAATATAAGGAAGTTCCGCCGCGGGATAAACCACTCCCGATGTTCCAACAACTATAAACAGATGGGCTTCCCTTGAAAGCTCGTAAGCTTTTTTCAAGGCATCGGGAGGAAGACTTTCCCCGAACCAGACGACACCGGGTCTGAGAATTCCCCTACACTCACACCTCGGAGGTATTTCGGGAAGGGGAGTCCTGTAGTCATACGTTTCCTTTCCGCATTCAACACACCTCACTTTCCATATGTTTCCGTGAAGCTCTATAACCTTTTCCGAGCCCGCTTTTTGGTGAAGACCGTCAACATTTTGGGTTATTAAGAAGAACTCGGGAAATTCCCTTTCCATCTTTGCGAGAATTTTGTGTCCTTCATTGGGCTCCGCTTTGGCTATTAATTGTCTTCTCCAGTCATACCATTCCCATACGAGCTTGGGATTTCTGAAGAAGGCTTCGGGAGTTGCAAGCTCCTCGGGTCTGAACTTGTTCCACAGCCCGTCTTTTCCCCTGAACGTAGGAATACCGCTTTCCGCGGATATTCCCGCCCCCGTAAGCGCAACTATCTTAACCGCCATAAGGTTATAATTTATCCGATGAAGAAAAAGCTCATTCTCCTTCTTTTATCTCTTCTGGCAGTCGGAGGCTTTGTTTACTATGCGGTATTTTTCTCCAAACCGAAAGTAAAAGGTTATGATGGGCTCTCCTTGCTTCCGAGAAAAAAGACCGTAATACTTAAGGTGGAAAACCCCCGGAGGGCTGACCTGCTTACGGTTAAACTCGTTCAAAACGGAAAGGAGTTCGTTTTATACGAGGGAAAGCCAGAAGGGGAGATAAAACTTACGATAGAACCCAAGCGTTTAGGGTTGAAGGAGGGAAAAGCGGAGGCATACGTTGAAGTCAGGAGGCTCTTTTTCCTTAAGGAGGTTTACCGCGTTCCCGCACACATTGATTACACTCCCCCGACGGTAAGTATTCTCTTTTCCCCGTATGCGGTTATGAACGGAGGAAGCGGTGCTCTGAAAGTAAGCGTTAGCGAAGAGGCAAACTTAAGTTTAAAAGTCGGTAACTTAACCTTTCCCTTTTACAAATCGGGAGAACATACATACTTTACCCTTTTTGCCGTTCCCCTTAATTTTTCGGAAAAGGACAGTATTGAACTTATAGCGGTTGATAAAGCGGGAAACGAGACGAAAATCCCAATCCCGTCCAGGCTGAGGTTAAAAAAATATCCCGTCTACAGAATTGAGCTGAAAGGAAGGGAAAGACTTCTCATTCCTAAACTCTCAACGCTTCTCGCCGAAGAAGTGAGCAGGAAAAACTTAATATCAGCCTTCAAGAAGGTAAACGAGGAGCTGAGAAAACAAAGCGAGGAACAGCTATACAAAATAGGAAAGAACTCCGAGGAAAAGATTTACTGGAATGGAAAATTTCTTCAGATGAAAAAAAGCAAAGTTATATCTCTCTTCGGGGAAAAGCGTATATACATTTATGGGGGAAAAAGAATAAGCGAGAGCTATCACTGGGGATACGACCTCGCATCGGTAAAAAACGCCCCTGTTGAGGCGTCAAACGGAGGAAGGGTAGTTTTCGTGGGATTTCTCGGCATATACGGAAACACTGTTGTGATAGACCACGGATACGGTCTTATGAGCATATACTCACACCTTGCCGAGTTCAGGGTAAAGAAGGGAGATGTAGTGAAGAAAGGCCAGATAATAGGAATAACCGACTCAACGGGTCTCGCCTTCGGAGACCATTTGCATTTTGGTATTATGATTCATGGAATTCCCGTAAACCCGATAGAATGGTGGGATAAAAAGTGGATAAAAAATAACATCTTGCCCGCCGTTCAGCCGAGAATATCAAGATGACAGGTGTTGTTCAACTCCCTGAGATGAAATCTTTCCCCGTCATAATCAAGAATCGTAATGCCCGTATTGTCCATATGAATGTGCCACATCTTCTCAAGGCCTATATTCAGCGCCAGGCAAACGAGCCCGTGCAGGGTTCCCCCGTGTCCTACAACAGCGATACACTTTTCCCTTCTCCGAATAATCTCCTCTAAAAACGCAGATATTCTCTTTTCAAAGAGCTTCATATCCTCTTGAGTGGGAAGGGGATTTTCTACGGGATTCTTAAGCCAGTCCAGTATCATCTTCTTATTTTCTTCAAACATAGTCCAGAAGTGATTTCCTTCCAAAACGCCGAAGGACATCTCCCTTATTCTTTCGTCAACTATGAGCTTTACGCCGAGTATGTCCGAAAGGGTAAGAGCGGTCTTGTAAGCCCTTCTCTGGGGAGAGGTAAAGATTATCTCGGGCTTTTCTTTTTGAAAGTATCCCGTGAGGAGTCTCGCCTGAACGAAGCCGAGCGGTGTGAGGTCGCTGTCAAGCCTGCCCTGAAATATGCCCTTTTCGTTGTATTCGCTTTGGGCATGCCTTATTAGGTATATCCTCTTCATATCTGTTCAAATAAGACGTCTAGAACCTGAGGTTGTATATCTATCTCCCATTCCTGATAGTAATACTCCTTATTTACTACAGTGACAACGCCGAGGTTTTCAAGGTAGAGAAGAACCTTCGCAAGATTCACAAGCCCGCATATCTGGGAGGACTTTAGCTCTTTTATTTTCACCCTCGGTATGGGTCTGTCCGCATTTTTGAATATCTCAAGAAGTTCCTGTTTCACGTGGTAGTAAAGGGTTTCAAAATCGCAGGGCTGTTTTCCTTCCTTGGGATTCAGCCTTTCCCTATACAATCATCACCTCCGAGTATTTCTTTAACAACCTCAGCATCACTGAAAGGATATTTTACACCTTTTATCTCCTGATAATTTTCGTGTCCCTTTCCCAGTATTGCAACCGTATCCCCTTCCTCCGCAATCCTCAAGGCTATTTCTATAGCCTTTCTTCTATTCGGTTCAACGATAACCTTTTTCTTATTTCTTATTCCTTTAAGTATATCCTCTATTATGGCCTCGGGTTCTTCATCCCTCGGGTTGTCGGAGGTGAGAATAATAATATCGCTGAACCGCTCGGAAGCTCTTCCCATCATAGGCCTTTTTTCCCTGTCCCTGTTTCCTCCCGCTCCGAAAAGGGATATGAGCCTTTTCCTTGTGATGGTGCGTGCGGTTTTTAAGACGTTTTCAATCGCATCGGGTGTGTGGGCGTAATCAACTATAACGGTAAACGCTCCCCTGTAAACCACCTCAAATCTTCCGGGAACGTTTATACACTTCAGTGCTTTTGATATTACTTCTTCTTCTATACCCTTCCAGAGGGCGTAAGCTATTCCCGCTCCGAGGTTATAGGCTTGAAACTCACCCGCAAGATTTGAAAAGAAAGTGTATCTTTTTCCCCTGAAAGAAACCTCAATTTTTGAACCATCAAGATTTGTAGAAAAATCCTCTATTTTTAACTCTCCGTTCCTTCCGTAGGTAATTACTTCCCCATCAACTTCTTTCGCAAGCCTCTTTCCGTATGGGTCATCTGTATTTATTATCTTCACCTTTGAGCTGTATTCCGTAAAGAGTCTTTTTTTTGAAAGGAAGTATTCTTCCATCGTTCTGTGGTAATCAAGGTGGTCTCTCGTAAGGTTTGTAAATATAACCGCTTCAAACTCGGTCGGATAAACCCTATACTGGTCAAGGGCATGGGAAGAAATCTCCGCAACGACGTGGGAAGCTCCCTTTTCCAGAAGCTCCTTTAATATTCTGTGCCACGTTATCGGGTCAGGTGTTGTCCTTCCCTCTCCGAGAATCTCATTCCCCATCCTGTAATTCACAGTTCCGAGAACCCCCACCTTTTCCCCCGATAATTCAAGAATCTTTTCTATTACATAGGTTGTAGTAGTTTTACCGTTTGTTCCCGTAACCCCTATTATATTCAGCTTTTTTGAGGGCTCTCCGAAAAAGATATGTGCGGATTCTCCGAGAGCCTTTCGCGTATTTTCCACAACTATAACGGGAATATCAAGATGAACAGGCTTTTGTGTAACTACCGCATAAGCTCCCCTATCCTGTGCTTCTTTTACAAAATCATGTCCGTCAAACTTAGTTCCCTTTATGGCGAAAAAAAGATATCCTTTTTTCACTTCCTTTGAGTTCGGGGTTAATCCCCTCACGCGACTCAAGATAAAGGAAAGGTTCATACTTATATAATACTTTTTGATGGTTAAAACAGCTGTTATCCTTGCGGGAGGAGAAGGAAATAGACTGAGACCTTACACCCAAGAAGCACCCAAAGCCCTTATAAAAGTTGCGGGAAGGGAACTTCTATACAGGATAATTAAGCAACTTCAGGAGGAAGGGGTTGAAAATTTCGTAATAGTTATAAATCAAAGATTCAAGGAAAAGGTTGAGAACTTTTTAAAGGAAAACAACTTCACGGCAAAAGTAATTCCAAACCCCCACCCCGAAAAAGAAAACGGATACTCCCTTTACCTTGCAAAAGATGAGGTTAAAGGAAGGTTCGCGGTCGTTATGTCGGATCACGTTTACGAAAAGGAATTCATAAAAAAGGCACTGAAAGGTGAGGGATTGATAGTTGACAAGGTGGGATTATACATAGACAGGGAGGAAGCGACAAAGGTAAGGTGCAAAGACGGAAAAATAGAAGACATAGGGAAAGATTTAAGAGAATACGATGGATTTGATACGGGATTCTTCATACTGAACGATGAAATATTTAAGAAAGCCGAAGAACTGATTAATAAATCGGATAAACTCACGATGAGTGAACTTGCAAAGCATGCCGGAATACCCTGCACCGATGTATCGGGATACTTCTGGATGGACATAGATACTCCCGAGGATATAGAAAAAGCGAGAAAGTTAATAGTAAAAACAGCACTGAAAGGTGCGGGGGACGGATTTATCTCAAGAAACTTAAACAGGAAAATATCCACGAGAATTTCCCCTTATCTCGTTGAGAAGTTTACACCTAATCAGGTTACCCTTTATACCTTTTTACTCGGTCTGTTTTCCGCATTTGTTGCTTACTTTTCTCCCGCCCTCGGGGGAATACTTCTCCAGATAAGCTCCGTTCTTGACGGGCTTGACGGGGAAATAGCCCGTGCCCGTATGCAAACGACAAAGTTCGGGGCATGGCTTGACTCCCTTCTTGACAGATACGTGGATTTTGCTTTTTTAACAGCCCTAACCTTTCATATGAAACCCTCGTGGAGCTTTATGCCCTGGGTATTCCTGGCTCTCTTCGGAACTCTTATGGTAAGCTACTCAACCGAAAGGTATAAGGGAGCTTATTGTGAGGATGCTTACGTCGTTATAAAGGAGCTCAGGTATCTTCTCGGTAAAAGAGATGAAAGGATTTTCCTTATAATGATTTTTACCCTGCTCGGTTGGTTAAAAGCGCTCTTTGTTATCCTTGCACTTATTACAAACATACGCGTTCTTTTGACCATATACCTCGTGTGGAAAAAAAGGGGAAAGGTCTAACTTTTTTCAAATTTATACCCCGCCCCCCTTACCGTTTTTACATAACTCCTGTATTTCCCGAGCTTGTCTCTTATATGCTTTATGTGAACGTCAACGGCTCTTTCTCCCGTTTCCCTGTCAAAACCCCAAAGACTTTCTATAATCCTTTCCCGCGAAAGAACCTTTCCGTAGTTTTCCATTAAGAGAGAAAGAATCCTGAACTCCGCAGGTGTAAAGTAAACTTCCCTTCCGTCTATGAGAACTTTTCCTTCATCTTTCAATAGCTTTATTCCCTCAATCTCAAGAACACCCTTTCCTTCGGATTTCTCATATCGCTTTAAGACAGCCCTTATGCGGGCTATAAGCTCCTTTAGAGAAAATGGTTTAGTTATGTAGTCATCCGCTCCTAAATCAAACCCTTTTAGTTTATCCTCTTCTTCTCCTCTTGCGGTTATGAATATAAGTGGAATATCTTTGAGGTCTGCCCTTCTTTTCAGGAAATCCGCTATTCTAAAGCCGTCAAGGTCGGGAAGCATTATATCAATGAGGACAAGGTTAACCTCATTTTTTTGAATAAATTCAAAGAAGGGAATGGCTCGCTCAAAGTGAAAGACTTCAAAGCCTTCCTTTTCAAGGTTAATGCGAATGAGAAAGGCTAAATCCCTGTCGTCCTCAATTAAGGCTATTTTCCCCATTTTCTACAAGTATTACCACATCCGCTTTCTTAAGAAGCTCCTTTTTTAAATCTTTGGGTTTGCTAACAACAGCCACGACTTTTCTCTTTTTCAGGAGCTTTTTCAGAGCTTTTTCCCTTTGCTCCTTATCCTTGACAAATAAAACGTTTAGCTTCATTTTCCACCTCCTTTACTTAAGTTTTTAAATCCGAGAAGTTAAGCTTTTGTTAAGCTTGATTTAATAAATTTAATATAAGAAAATTTTATAGTCAAGGACTAAAATTAAAAAGATAACTTTATATCCTATATGAGGAAAGTGCTGGAGAGTTTAAAAGAGGGAATAGCCCTTATAGATGAAAAAGGAAAGGTAAAGTATATGAACAGCTTTTTGAGAGAAAGGCTCGGGAGCTTCAAGAAAGACATACACTATTATGAAGCCTTTAAAAGCATAGACCTTATCGGTGCCATCCAAGAGACATTATCAAGAAAGGAGGAACTGGAAAAGGAGTTTACATACAGGGAGAAAAAATACAACGTGAGAACATTTATTGAAGAACATGGAATAAGTATTCTTGTGAGAGAAAAAGAGGATAGCTTAATGGAAAGTTTAAAAAAGGAGTTTCTCGCAAATCTGAGCCACGAGCTAAAAACTCCCCTTGCGGTTGTATCCCTATCCCTTGAAACACTTCTTCAAATGGAAGAGGAAAAGCAAAAAAGGACAATACTTGAGAAAGCACTCAAAAGAATAAAAGAACTTCAGAGCCTCATAGAAACCATTTATCTTATTACATTCCTTGAAAAAACAGGGGTAAGTCTGAAGGAAGAAGTAAATCTCAAAGAGCTACTTGAAGAGATAATCTCCGATTACGAAAAAGAAATAAAGAAAAGGGGAATAAAAGTTCATACGGAAATTAAGGAGGAGAAGATAAGGGGAAGCAGGGATTACATTAGGCTTCTTTTGAGAAATCTTATAGACAACGCGGTAAAGTATAATCGGGAAGGAGGAGAAATTTTTATCAGAAGTGAAAGGGTAGGGGATAGGGTAGTGATAAGTGTATCGGACACGGGGGAAGGTATAGAGAAGAAAAAACTTTCCCTCGTGTTTGAACCCTTCGTCAGGGGGGAGGAAAGTAAAGGGCTTGGTCTCGGGCTTACAATAGTCAAGAAGATTGCAAATATACACGGAGGTGATATAAAGATTGAAAGTGAGAAAGGAAAGGGAACGACCGTTGAGGTTCTAATTCCGTTAACAATTTCCGAAAAGTAGACTATCTTATTATTCCTATCATGGCGGAAAAGGTATATATATACGATACGACGCTCAGAGACGGCTCCCAGATGGAAGGTGTTAACTTTTCCCTTGAGGATAAGCTGAGAATAGCGGAAAAACTTGATGATTTCGGTATACATTACATAGAAGGGGGGTGGCCTTACGCAAACCCTAAGGATAACCTTTTTTTTCAGAAGGCAAAAAAGATAAAATTTAAGAATGCAAAATTAACCGCGTTCGGTTCAACCAGAAGACCTAACAAGAAAGTTAGCGAAGACCCGCAGGTTGAAGCGCTCATAAAGGCGGAAACGCCTGTTGTAACCATCTTCGGGAAGAGCTGGGATCTTCACGTTACCGATGCCTTGAAAACAACCCTTGAGGAAAACCTGAACATGATTTACGAAACGGTGGAATACCTGAAGAGGTATGTAGATGAGGTTATATTTGATGCTGAACACTTCTTTGACGGATATAAAGCAAATTCGGAGTATGCCCTTCGGGTTCTTGAGGCTGCAATTAACGGAGGGGCGGACTGGGTAGTTCTGTGCGATACAAACGGGGGAACCCTTCCCCACGAGATTTACGAGATAACAAAGAAGGTAAGGGAGAGGTTTAAGGAAACAAAGTTAGGTATCCACACTCATAACGATTCGGAAACCGCTGTTGCTAATTCCTTAATGGCGGTTCTTGCGGGTGCCCGCCAAGTTCACGGAACGATAAACGGCATAGGTGAGAGAACGGGAAACGCGAATCTCTGCTCGGTAATTCCCAACCTTCAACTGAAGCTGAAGTTTAACGTTATACCTGAGGAAAACCTGAAGAAGTTAACCGAGCTTGCCAATTTCGTTGCTGAGCTTTCAAACATGCCCCTACCGAGAAATATGCCCTACGTGGGGGAAAGTGCCTTCGCTCATAAGGGAGGTGTTCACGCTTCCGCGGTTCTCAAAAATACAAATACATACGAACATATAAATCCCGAGCTCGTAGGAAATAGAAGAAAGATAACTGTGTCCGACCTTGCGGGAAGGAGTAATCTCGTTTATAAACTCAAGGAGTTCGGCATAGAAGTTGACCCAAAATCACCCGAAGTTAAAAAACTCGTTGACAAAATTAAAGAGCTTGAAAAGGAAGGTTACCACTTTGAGGCGGCAGAAGCATCCTTAGAGCTACTTATAAAGAGACACTTCGGACTTGTAAAGGACTACTTTGATTTTGACGCCTACAGGGTTTTAATAGCAAAAAGAAAGGGAGATGAGCTTCCGACGTCGGAGGCAACCGTAAGACTTTCGGTTGAAGGGGTTGAAGAACACACAGCTTCCCTCGGAAACGGTCCCATAAGCGCCCTTGACAGAGCCCTAAGAAAAGCGCTTGAAGAGTTTTACCCTAACTTAAGGGAACTTCAGTTAATAGACTACAAAGTCAGAATAATTAACGAAAGTGCGGGAACATCCGCAAAGGTAAGGGTTCTTATAGAAAGTTCCGACGGAAGAAGGAAGTGGGGAACGGTAGGGGTTTCCGAAAACGTAATAGAGGCTTCGTGGATAGCCTTGAGAGACAGCATAATCTATAAGCTCATGAAGGACGAGGAGGAAGGTTAAGAACGCCGAAAGCTTCACAGGGCGTATATTATTCTTCTTATGGGCTTCAGATTAGGTATAGTAGGTCTTCCGAACGTAGGTAAATCCACACTTTTCAATGCATTAACCAAAACTATGAAGGCACAGGCGGCAAACTATCCTTTTTGCACGATTGAACCCAACGTTGGAAAGGTTGAGGTTCCCGACAAAAGACTTTATAAGCTTGCAGAAATTGAGGAATCCGAGAAGATAACTCCCACATTCATAGAGTTTGTGGATATAGCGGGTCTCGTTAAAGGAGCTTCAAAGGGGGAAGGCCTCGGAAACCAGTTCCTGGCTCATATCAGAGAGGTTGATGCAATAGCAATGGTTTTAAGAGCTTTTGAGGACGAAAACATAACCCACGTTGAGGGCTCCGTTGACCCGGTAAGAGACAAAGAAATAGTTGAGATTGAACTCATAGCTAAAGACCTTGAAACTGTAAATAAAAGACTTGAGAAGGTTCAGAAGATAGCAAAAAGCGGTGATAAAAAGGCAAAACAAGAGCTTGAAATACTCCAAAGATTAAAGGAAATTCTTGAAAACCTTGAACCCGTGAGAAAGTATACTCAGGAGCTACCCGAGGAAGTTCTCAGTTATGCAAAAAACACGCTGTTTTTATTGACCGTAAAACCGATTATGTATATAGCAAACATATCGGAAAAGGACTTGCCCGAAGGGGAAGGGAATCCTCACGTTGAGCGTATAAAAGAAATGGCAAAAGAAGAGAATGCTCCCGTTGTTGTCATCAATGCGGAACTTGAGTCCCAGCTTGCGGGACTTCCCGAGGAAGAACAAAGGGAACTTCTTGAAGCCTACGGCTTGAAGGAACCGGGTTTAAACAAGGTAATAAGGACGGGATATAATCTCCTTGACCTGATAACTTTCTTTACCGCGGGAAAGAAGGAAGCCCGTGCATGGACCGTAAAGAGAGGAACAAAAGCACCAAAGGCCGCAGGAAAAATTCACTCGGATATGGAAAGGGGTTTTATCGCCGCGGAGGTAATAGGTTACGAGGACTTAATAAAGGCGGGTTCTTGGAATAAAGCAAAGGAACAAGGCCTTATAAGACTTGAGGGAAAGGATTACGAAATTCAGGACGGAGATGTTGTTTACTTTAGATTTAACGTCTAAAAAATCATTATTTCCCCTCCCTTTCCGAGCTTTATACTTTCCTCAATAGCTCTGGTTATAAATTCCTTTGAAATTTTTACCGCCTCCGTGAGTTCCTTTCCCTTTATTAAATTTGACAATATTGCGGAAGAATAAACACATCCCGTTCCCCTCGGGTTTTTTCCTTTAACTCTCTTTGATACAAATCTGTAAAAATCTTTTCCGTCATAAAGAATATCCACAGCTTCTTCCCCATCAAGGTGTCCGCCTTTTATGAGGACATTTTTAGCCCCCATTGACCTTATTTTTTTCGCACACTCGTAAACATCTTTAAGACTCTCTATCTTCTCCTCGCAAAGTCTTTCGGATTCGGGAATGTTGGGTGTTATCAGGTAAACGATTTTAATAAGCTTCTCCTTTAGGATTTTTACACCTTCATCAGTTAAAAGGGGCGTTCCGCTCGTGGAGCCCAAAACCGGGTCAAGAACAACGGGTATATCTTTATCTTTTAAAAAACTATAGGTTTCAAGGGCTATCTCCTCATTTCCGAGCATACCTATCTTAACACCTTTTATCTTAAAGTCATCAAAGACGGCCTTAAGCTCCGCTCTAAAGGTATATAAAGGAACGGGAAAGACCTCGTAAACCCTAAAGGTATTTTGAACCGCAAGGGCGGTTATAACCGATACCCCGTAAAGCCCGAAACGGTGAAATACCCTCAGGTCCGCAACTATTCCCGCACCCCCGCTGTTGTCGTATCCCGCAATCGTTAAAGCCGTATCCATAAGGATTAAAGTTAGGAAACCGTGTAGTTTACCATCATGCCCGCATCGTGGTGCTCAAGTATATGACAGTGGAAAAGGTAATACTGCTTTTCTCCGAAGTTATGGGACATATTAACCGCAATTTCTACCGTTTCGTGGGGAGCAACGATAACCGTATCCTTCCAACCCATATCGGTATCCCTCAAGTTTCCCGATGAACGGCTAAGAATCTGGAACTGAAAGCCGTGGATATGCATAGGGTGATACATACCCGTGTTGTTTATAAACCTGAAAACCACGATTTCACCGTTATTAAAAACAA
>CAYRMG010000006.1:0-44517 GCA_964425585.1 uncultured Aquifex sp.
AATAAGTAATCAATCACTCACGGAGGAGTAGAATGTTTTATGTTTCAAAGATTACACCTATGTTATTCGCACTTGGAATTTTTAATCTATTTCTCTCCCTAATAGCAAAAATAGGGGAAGATATAGAGAGCTTTGCCGTTCTTTCAGTTTTCGGTTTTATAGGGCTCGTTCTTCTCGGAGCTATGTATCAAATAATTCCAAATTCGCAGAACAGGAAACTCCCGAAGGAGTGGATTTCCTATATAGTTCTTGCTCTTGTTTTGTATGCCTTGCTTAATATTTACGGGGGAAATTTAAGGGAAGGGGGTTTTTTTCTTTTTCTTTCCTCACTTATTTTCCTTTTTCACGTAATATCTATCCTTAAGAACACCTCTCCTTTGACCGTTAGATTTCTGATAGCGTCCGCACTATACCTTTCCCTTTCTTTTCTCCTTCTCTGGCTTTACGCTCTTGAATACATTCCCCTTCAGCTTGCGGTTCATACGTTAACCGTCGGTTCCATGTTGAACGCAATTTACGGCGTTGAGATTGCTTGGATACCTATGCTTCTCATGACAACGATAAACATAAAAAAAGGAGAAAAAATCTTTATAGCAAAGCAGGGAAGCACCCTTTTGTTTCTTCTTACATTCTGGAGTCTTAACTACAAGTTAATAGCAGTTGCATCTTTGTTTGAGCTCGGTATAGCTCTCGCTTTTATTTATCTCCTCTACGATATGGTGAGAAAAAGAACTATGACCTCACCTCTTCCTCCCGTGATTAAGCTATTTTTCGT
This sequence comes from uncultured Aquifex sp., assembly GCA_964425585.1. Taxonomy (GTDB): domain Bacteria; phylum Aquificota; class Aquificia; order Aquificales; family Aquificaceae; genus Aquifex. The sequence continues at coordinate 776 of CAYRMG010000006.1, forward strand.
AGCCCTCGGATTGCTTCCCTTTGGTATGGCTATGGGTATTCTAACGGCTTCATATCCCGAAATGATTTCAAAACTCGTGTTTATCCACGCGGACTTAATGGTTTACGGATTCGGGGCTTTTACTATTTTCGGGGGAATGATGCATCTCCTTCCGAGAATAGTCTGGAACTGGAAAATTCAGAAAAGTTCTCAAAACTTGAGCATAAGCGAGATACTCAGCGAAAAAGATATTGCGGAATTCATTGAGACTTCTTTAATTCTTTATGTTCTCTTTCTTGTAACGGATATGATGTTTAAACCTGTAAATGTTTTATCTTCGGTTTTTTACTTTCTCATTATCGGGCTTTTTGTAAAAAACTTGATAAAGAGCTACCTTCTGATTTTCCGATAGAATTTTTTATGATGATAAAAATACTATCACCCGCAAAAATAAACTTAGGGTTATGGATTTTAGGAAAAAGACCCGACGGATATCACGAACTCATAACACTATACAGGGAAATTCCCTTATACGATGAGATATATATAAAAGAAGGGATTTTAAGGGTTGATACAAGCATAAACATACCCCAGGAGGAAAATATAGTTTACAAGGGTTTGAAGGAGTTTGAAAGGATTACGGGACTGCCGGTTGAGTTTTCAATCTTTATACAGAAAAACATACCGATAGGTGCAGGTCTCGGAGGGGGAAGCTCAAACCTTGCTAACGTTATAAAGAAGGTTAACGAGCTTTTGGGAAATCCCCTGAGCGAGGAGGAACTAATAGGTTTCCTCGGAAGTCTGTCCGCGGATGCACCCTTTTTCTTGAAAGGAGGTAGCGCAATAGGAAGGGGCATAGGGGAATTGATTGAGCCCGTTGAGATTAAACTTAAGGGAAAGCTGACACTCATAATTCCCAATGTTCAGTCAAGCACAGCAAGAATTTACGGAGCCGTAAGCCCCGAGCATTACGTAAGCAGGGAGTATGCGGAAGAAAGGGTAAGGGAAGTAATAGAGGGAAATATTGAAGCTCTTGAGAACGTTCTCGGTGAGATAGCAAAGGAAATTTATCCGGAAATAAGGGAAGTTGTTAGATTCGTTGAACACTTCGGATTTAAGCCCTTTATAACCGGAAGCGGTTCGGGTGTTTTCTTCTTCGGGGAAGCACCCGAAGAAATGAAGAGAGGAGCAAAAGGTAGATTCTGGAAAGTTATAGAGCTTGACCTTTAATCCCTTAAAATAAACTTAACGGGAAGTTTTACGAAAACCCTTTTTTTGGGTTTTGGAAATTTACTACATACCTTTTCTACTGTATTTTTCGCTTCGTTATCAAGAATCTCAAAACCGCTTGATTTCTCAACCCTTACTTTTTCGCATCCATCTTTAGAAAGTGTAAACGCTATAACAACGGTTCCTTCCCAACCCATTCGCCTGGCTATATACGGATACGTAAGGTTTTCAATAACCAAATCCCTTATTAAATTTAGATTTTCTCTTATAAAATCTTTTGCTTCATCTTTTCCTTTACTTATCTTACTTATATACGTAGGCTCTTTATTTATATTTTCCTTTATAACTTCCTTTTTATTGTTTTTTTCTACTTTATTTTCGCTTTTTCCTCTCTGAGCAGTTTCCCTTACTTTACTTTCGGTTTTTTGAGCAATCTCGGTTTTTCTTTTTGCCGAGTGCTTTTCAACTGTTTTTTTCACAATTTTCTTTTTTTTACTCTCTTTCTTGATTCTCTTTACGTATGTCTTCTTTTTAGGTTTTCTTTTCTTTATCTTATTTGTGTTTCTTGTAATCTTCTTTTTAGTTTGTTTTTTTAAAATCCTATTTTTTCTTAGCTCTTTTTTGATTTTAACAAAGCTGAGAGAAACCCTTACGTATTTCCTTTCTTCTTTCGGTTTTGGATAAAGCTTCATTTTCGCAAAGGAAAAAAGGAAGAGTATGTGGAAAAGTGCGGATATTAAAAAACCTACGAGTAAGTATCTGTTTACCATCTCCTTTAATTTTATGTTAAAATTATGTTAAAATTACGTTAAAATTAAAGAAGTTTTAACAAGGAGGTGGTGATGAAGAAAATCTTGATACTTTCGGCGATTTTTTCCTCCCTTTATGCACAGGAGGTTATTCTTGAGGAGATAACAGTGGAAGGTAAAAGGGAGATTATAACGCCCGAAAAGATTAAGGAGCTTCCTGCAAAGGACATAGGTGAAGCACTTGAAAAAAGTGCAGCCGGACTTTGGAAAATAAGGAAAGGGGGTATCGCGAATGATATAGTCATAAGAGGTTTCAAGAAGGATGAAGTAAACCAGCTATTTGACGGTGCAAGGGTTTACAACGCATGTCCAAACAGGATGGACCCCGGTCTCTTTCACATTGATTTTGCGGAAATAAAGGAAATTGAGATTATCAGGGGACCCTTTGATGTGAAAAACTACGGTGCTGTCGGTGGAACGGTAAACGTGATAACCCGTGAACCTAAAAAAGGCTTTTCGGGAAAGCTAAACCTTTCTCTTGATAACTGGAAATATACAAATGCGTCGGGAATATTTTCTTATGCAAAGGAAAGGCTCGGATTTCTCATAGGCTACTCCTTCAGGTTCTCAAAACCTTACAAGGACGGAAAGGGAAGAAGGATAACGGAAATATATCCTAAAAACTCCCCCTTTAGATATTCATCCGATGAGGTAAACTCAACCGCTTTTAACATACACACATTGTGGACAAAGTTTAGTTATAAGTTCAGTAAAAACCTAAAGATAAAGCTTGATTACGCGCACCAAAAGGCTACGGATGTTCTTTACCCCTACCTTATGATGGACGCCACTCTTGACGAAGTTGACAGATTTAACGTAAAGCTTGAAGGGAAAAATTTTGAAACCCAGCTCTATGGCTCTTCCGTAAGGCACTGGATGAATAACCAGAAGAGGGTTGCGGGAAGCAACACCCCGAGGGGCTACAGTATGGAAACTTACGCAAAATCAAAAGTTTACGGTTTTAAAGGAAGTTACAAAATAAGGGGAATAACATTAGGCGTAGATACCTTTTACAGATACTGGGAAGCGACAACTACGATGTATATGAGGAACAAAGGAATGTATAAATCCCAGGACACTATTCCTAACGTTGATACGATAAACATAGGTCTGTTTTTTGAACACAAAAAGAAGTTAAACAAGCGTTTAAAGCTCCTCTACGGGCTTAGAGTTGATTACACAAAGATGAAAGCGGACAAATATAAAGCAAACGTAAAGCTCTACGAGCATTATCACGGAACAAAGGATACCGACAAAAGCAACTTTTACCCATCGGGAAACATTCAGCTTTTTTATGAAATTAAGAAAGGACTTGAGCTTTTTGCAGGAGTAGGTTCTGCCGTAAGGGTTCCCGACCCTCAGGAAAGGTATTTTGCTCTTGACAGGATGGGAAAGATGGAAGCACGCTACGGGGACTGGGTAGGAAATCCCAACCTTGACCCCGAGAGAAATACGGAGATAGACCTCGGCCTGAAATTAGAGAAAATGTTTTTAAACGGCGAGGTAAGAGCTTTCTTCAGCTACGTAAATAACTATATATACCCTTATAAGGTTGAAGCTCCCTCAACGGGAAATCCCAAAAATCAAAATACAAAGGCGATGTCCTATACAAACATAGACGCATACTTTTACGGATTTGAAGCAAAGGGCACTTATGCGATAACTTACACGCTCTTTCTTGACGGCTCGGTTGCATACACAAGGGGAAGAAAAAAAGATACTTACCCCGAGAAGAATATAAGGGACAAAGATGTAGCGGAAGTTCCTCCTCTTACGGCAAGGATTTCCCTTCGCTACGATAACGGAACATACTTCGGTGAGATTGAGTCCGTTTTCGCTTCCACACAGAATAATGTAGACACGGACCTTAATGAGAAAAAGACTTCGGGATACGGGATACTGAATGTAAAAGGAGGTTTCAGAAGAAACAGATTAACCCTTTACGGAGGTGTTGAAAATGTTTTTGATAAACTCTACTACACTCACCTCTCTTATCTGAGAAATCCCTTCTCAAGCGGTGTAAAAGTTCCCGAACCGGGCAGAACATACTACATAACCCTTAATTACGAGTTTTGAAGATTATGCTCGTTCTCCTTTTCTTTTTACCCTTCCTAATACCTTTAAGGGAAGCCCCCACACCTTCGTGAAGTGTTTACCCGCTATCTGGTCAAACTCATCCTTCTCGGAATAAGTAGCAAGCTCTTCAACGTAAAGCGAATTCGGCGATTTTCTGCCTACAACCTGAACACTTCCCTTGTAGAGTTTCAGTCTTACCTCTCCCGTTGCAAGCTTTGCAAGCTCTTTAGTAAATGCATCCAATGCTTCTCTCAAGGGAGTAAACCACAGACCTTCATAAACGAGTTTTGCATACTCATGGGGAATATGTGTAAGGAAATAGTGATAAGTAAATCTGTCAAGAACTAAGGAAAGTAAATCCCTGTAAGCCTCGTATAAAATCGTGGCACCGGGAGCTTCGTATATCTCTCTGCTCTTTATTCCGACCAATCTGTTTTCTACCATATCTATCCTCCCGATACCGTGCCTTCCCCCTATCTCGTTTAACTTTTGGATTAGTTTGTGCTGTTCTTTGTAAGTTTCACCGTTGAGGGAGACGGGTTTCCCTTCATTAAAACCTACGGTTATGTATTCGGGTTCATCAGGTGCCTTTTCGGGAGATGTAGTAATCTGGTATGCGTCTTCGGGAGGCTCCTGCCAAGGATCCTCAAGGGGTCCGCACTCTATTGAGACACCCCAGAGATTTCTATCTATTGAGTAGGGTTTTTCCTTTGTAGCCTTCACGGGAATGTTAAACCTTTTTGCATACTCAACCTGTTCTTCCCTTGACTTGAATTCCCACTCCCTCACGGGAGCCAGAACCTCTATATCCGGATTTAAAGCCCATACGGATAGCTCAAATCTTACCTGGTCATTCCCTTTTCCCGTTGAGCCGTGGGCTACGTAATCCGCTTTAAATTTCTCCGCAAAATAAACAAGCCTTTCCGCTATCAGTGGTCTTGAGAGAGCAGCACTAAGGGGGTATTTACCCTCATAAAGGGCAAGAGCCCTTAAGGTGGGAAGACAGTATTTTTCCGCAAAGGTTTCCTTCAGGTCTTCTACTATTGCTTCAACCGCTCCCGCATTCTTTGCTTTTTGGGGGATTTCCCCCAGTTCTTCCCCCTGTCCTACATCCGCGGTATATGTTATAACCTCATATCCTCTTTCGGTAAGCCATCTAACTATTATGGATGTATCAAGCCCGCCCGAATAAGCGAGAATAACCCTTTTTTTCATAACTTATAAGTTTAATACATCGCCATTACGCCTGTATATTGAACCAACAATCCCGAGAGCTATAAAGTTAGCCAGAAGGTTGCTTATACCGTAGCTGATAAAGGGAAGCGCTATACCTTTGGGAGGAATCAGACTCATAGCCATAGCGTAATTGACAAAAACCGAGTAGAGAAAGTTAAGTGCGACTCCTACTATAACGAGCTTCTCATAAATTCCGTAAATCCTGTATGCAATCTTAAAGAGTCTCAAGGCAAATAAAATTTGAATGAGAAGTATAAATGTAAATCCCGCTATTCCGAGGTTTTCTATAAGAAGACTTATGACGTAATCCGTATCCGATTCCCTTATGTAAATCGGAGCGTAAAGTCCCTTCCCGAGTCCTGCTCCGAAAAGTCCCCCGTTCGCAATAGCATTTAGTGATTTTATTATTTGATAACCTTTGTCGTAAGGGTATGCGAGGGGATTGAGCCACCCCGCGAATCTTTTCATAATATGCTCTGAGTGCATCAAAAGGATAAAAATTCCGAGTATTCCCAAAACCGTAGTGGCGGGAACAAAAAGCCTCAGAGGTATACCGCCCAGCAACATAAGGGACACACCTAAAAGAACCACAAATAATGCCATACCTATATCCGGTTGCATGGCTATAAGAAAGGCGTGGGCAATCAAGATAAATAAAACGAAAATGAAGTTAGCCTTTTTCTCTATTTCACCCTTTACGCCTATGTAGTAGGCCAGGAAAATAATCAATCCTATCTTTGAGAACTCGGAAGGCTGAAAGCTTGTTCCGAAAAGCCATCGTGAAGGCATTGCACCTTCGGGACTCATAAGTCTTTTAATAAATAGAACAGAAAGTAAGATAATGGAAGTAATAACCACCGTGTATATAACTTTTTTTTCTTTAAAAATTTTGTAATTTATTCGCGAAAATAAATACATAATACCGAGTCCGAATATAAAGAAAATAAAAGATTTGACGTTTTTTGAAAAAGCTTTAAAAAGTTTCCTCGGAAATAATTCCCCGTAAGGGACTACGGTAAAATTCCCCAAGCTTGTCTTTACTTCGTATTTTCCGAACTTTGCAGGTTTGAATTTATCCGGATACAAGGAAATGTAAGGAAGAGGAAGGAGTCGTTTTTCTTTTATATCGTAAAAAAATCTAACGTTATCTTCCTTATAAAATACCCACCTTCCCTTATCGTTTTTATAAAGAACCGCGTAAGGATTGTAGCTCACAAAGAGGGGAAGAACATTCTTTATGAATATCGCAGTCTGTGATATAAGAAAAAAAATAAAGATAATGAAGAGGATAAACCTATCAGGGTAAATTCTTTGAAAGAGTTTCATGTTCTATCTCGTATATCAACTCAATTCTCTTTTCGTGTCTTCCGCCTTCAAAGGGTGTTTCAAGCCACACTTTAACGATTGACAGGGCGAGTTCAATTCCGAGAACTCTTTCTCCGAGGCAGAGGACGTTTGCGTTGTTGTGAAGCCTGCTCATCCTTGCCATATACTCGTTCGTGCAAAGGGCTGCCCTTATTCCCGGAAACTTATTCGCGGTAATTGACATTCCTATACCCGTCCCGCATATAAGTATTCCTCTGTCCGCCTTCCCTTCCTGAACCGCTTTTGCTACTTCCTTTGCGAATATAGGGTAATGGGTTGACTCCGTTGAGTGGGTTCCGAAATCTATAACCTCATAGTTTTCCCCTTTTAAGAACTCTTTTATCCTTTCTTTAAGATGAAATCCCGCGTGATCCGAACCTATCGCTATTTTCATAAAAGTTAATTCTATGATAAAATTTAAAACATTGTGAAGTATGATTGGACAAAGTATAAAACTAAAATTTTAGAGTTAAAGGAAATTCTGAAAAATAAAAATGAGGGAACGGATGTAGAAGTTAGTTTGGTCACACCGGACGACCCCGATTTTGACCCTAATATGCAAGTTCCTTACATAAGAGTGAGATACTACGTAGATGACCACACCCACGAAAGGAAGATAGAACTTTTTGAACATTATCTTCAAAAGGATATTGAGGAGATTATTAAGCTTGTTGAGTTCTTTATTCAGGAGTTTGAGTCCGAAATAGATTCTTCCGAATACGGTGGAGGGTAATATATTATATTTTCTGTCTAAGGAGGGGTGGCCGAGCGGACTAAGGCGGGGGATTTGAAATCCCTTGGCGGGTTCACCGCCCGCCCGTGGGTTCGAATCCCACCCCCTCCGTATATTGCTTCGGAGGAAAGTCATGAAGTTAACCATATATCTCATCACGGACGACAAATACTTCAAAGATAGAGATTTATACGAGACCATAGAGAAAGCACTTCAGGGAGGTGTTACCGCGGTTCAGTATAGATTTAAGAACAAAACCACGAGGGAGATGTATGAAGAGCTTTTAAAATTGAGAGAGCTGACAAGAAAGTATAACGCTGACCTTGTGGTCAACGACCGAGTTGACCTTGCCCTTGCGGTAGATGCGGACGGTGTTCACGTCGGTAAGGAAGACCTTCCCCCAGAGGCAGTCAGGAAAATAGTAGGAGACAAGATGTATATAGGCTATACGGCGAACAGCCTTGAAGAGGTCAAAAAAGCTCAAGAGCTACCCGTTGATTACATAGGTTTCGGTTCCATTTATCACACTTCAACAAAAGAAAATTACAGATACGTGGGACTTGATGCCTTAAAAGAAGCGGTAAGTATCTCCAAAAAACCTATCGTATGCATAGGGGGAATAATGCCCTACAGGGTTCCCGAAGTTATCCGTGCGGGTTGCAGAAATATAGCCACTTCCGCAGGTATTTTGGGTTTTGAGGATGTAAAGAAAGCAGCGGAATCCTTCAGAAGAGCTTATCAGGAAACGATGAGGATGCTTATGCTTATGGGAAAAGCCTGATGGAACTCCTCATAACGGGCACGGATACGGGAGTAGGAAAAACTTTTATAGCCTACAATCTGGCACGGGCTTTTAAGGAAAAGGGTAAAAAGGTAGCCTGTTTTAAACCCGTGGAAACTTACGTCAAAGACATACCGCAGGATGGAAAACTTCTCTCACAGGCAACGGGACAGAGTATAGACGAGGTTGTCCCGATTAGATATTCTTTACCCCTTTCCCCTTATGCTGCTACCATTGAAGAGGGAAAAGATTTTTCCCTTGAGGAATTAAAAGAAAGGTTTGAGAAGTTAAAGGAAAGCTATGAGGTTGTTCTTGTTGAAGGAGCGGGAGGGCTTGCGGTTCCTATAAAAAGAAATTACACCTATCTAAATCTCGCACTGGATTGGAGCCTCCCCATACTTATCGTTGCAAGAGCGGGACTCGGGACATTAAACCATACATACCTCACATGGTATTACGCAAAAACGAAAGGCGTTCAGGTCGTCGGAATAATATTAAACGGCGAGACGGGAAAAGATATATCCGAAAGAACAAACCCTTCAATAATTGAGGAAATGACGGGTATAAAGCCACTTGTAATACCTAAGGTAGAAGGTAATGAACTACCGACCGAGTTTAAGAACAAGTTATATAACTATATCTTGTCCGGCTTAAGCCCGTAAATCGTAGCTACTCTTTCGGCAAGCTCTTTAAAGTAGGGTGCGGCAACAGTTCCCCCGAATAATTCTTTACCTCTCGGTTCATCTACGAGAATTATTGCGGTAAACTTTGGTTCTTTAGGGAAAAATCCCACAAAGAACGTCGTTACTTTTTTCTTTGAATACCTTCTTAATTTTTTGTCATACTTCTGAGCTGTTCCGGTTTTTCCCCCTATGTAAAAGTAAGCGCTCCTTGCACGCTTTCCCGTTCCTTCCTCAACAACCCTTATAAGTGCGTTTCTTACCCACATTACGGTTCTTTCTGAAATATTCGTAGGCTCAACTTTTGTTTCCTCATCTTCAAGTATTGAAGGCTTTACATACTTTCCTAAAATGAGTGTATTAAAGGAACTTAAGAAGTGAAGTGCATTGAATGCTAAACCCTGTCCTATGGAAGCGTAAGCTCTATTTACATCATTACTCAGGGGGTTTATCTTCGGATTTGTCTCCCCTATCAGAATCCCGGGAGTTTTTTTTAGCCTGAAGATTTCCAGAAGGTTGGAAAACTCCTTCGGCGAGAGCATTAAACCGACTTTCATAGCTCCTACATTTGAGGAGTAGATTAATATGTCATCGGGTTTTATATACTTCCGGCTTCTTAGATAAAGTGAGATGTCCCTTATTACCTTTTTGTCAAGCTTGAAAACTCCGTAGTTAATCTCTATTAGGGAATTCCTTTTTATATATCCTCTCTCAAGTGCGTATGTGATAACAAAGGGCTTAAAAGTGGAGCCGACCTCAAATAGGTCGTTTACCCCGAAGTTTTTAGTGTATTTTGGAAAATACTTAACGTAGTTGTTCGGGTCATAGTCGGGATACGTTGTAAAACCCCTTACCTTTCCCGTTTCCGATTCCATGACTATGATAACAACCTTCTTCGGATGCCAACGCCTTACGATTTTTCTTTTAAGCCTTTCAATGAAGGTTTGCACCGTGTAGTCTATGGATAGCTTTAAGTTCTCGGGAGGGGCGAAACTATTTTCTTTAAGTTCAACAAGCTTCAAACCTCTATCGTTATAAACGATAAGTTTCACGTTGCCTTTTCCGTTCCCCGTAAGGTATTTATTAAACTGGTATTCTAAACCTTCCCCTCCTTCTCCTTCTTTATTAACGAAACCTATAAGGTTTGAAGCAAAGCGCCGGTGGGGATAATAGCGTTCATACCTCTCCGAAACACCTACATGGGCGGAAATGTAGGGTTTAGTGAATTTTTTATCTTTCTTACTGTAATCAACCTCCTTTATTATTTTTTCAACAATATACCTTTTTTCTACGGGAAATTTTATAAATTCCGTCACTTTTTTGTTTCTTAACTTATCAAGCTTTATTTTTAAACGTCTGTATGGGATATTTAACTCTTTGGAAAGTTTTTTTAAAAATCGTTCCTCTTTTTCTTTGTCTTTAAACAGATAAAATTTATAAAGATATATGTATCCCACCGGATAACTTATAGCGAGGGGAATGCCTTTTCTGTCTAAAATACTTCCCCTGAAGATTTGAACCTTGAGTATTTCCGCATTCTTCCCGAACTCTTCAAGAATTTCTTCTTTAAACAAATTTATGTAGATTAATCTGCCGAAGAAAATTAAAGGAATAAACAGAATAAAGAGCAAAAATATTATTAATCTGCTTTTGAAAGCTTTTTCCCTTTCCCTGTATCTTATTAAGTGTTCCACTATAAATATTATCTAATTCTCTTATAACCTTCGGGAAGTCTGTATATGTAATCGGGAATGTTTACCTTCCGAACAGATATCACCTGGGAATAAGTAAGGAAAACCTTCCTTTGCTCCGTTCTTATCACTCCCCCGAACTTTTCCAAGATATTATCAAGAAAGCTCTTTACTTCCTTCAGAGGAATATTTTTCTCCGTAAGGTTCATCTCCTTCATAAGGGCTTTTATGAAGTTTATGTAAAACTCGTTTTCAAGGGCATTAGCCTCTGTTAACTCCTTCCACTCCCTTGTATACCATTGGACGATTTCTTGTTTCTCTCCCATAAAACTCGCTTTTACGATAACCTTTCTGGCTCTATACTTTCCTATCTTCTTGTATTCGTCTGTGGGAATGAATGCATCCTCCTTCAGCCTGCAGATTCTTTTTTCACAATCTATAAACGGTAAGGAAACGAGGAAAAGGGGAGCCATTTTTGAAAAGTCCATATAAGACTTTGTGCTTTTTATCACTCGGTATATCTTAGGTTTTCCGTTCTCTACTTTTTGAACCATAAACTCTCCGTCCGTTTCCGTTATCAATGCATCTTTAGTTAGGTAAACTTTCCTTTTTATCTCTTTTTTCAGATTAAAGCTTCCGATACTCCCGTTTATTTCGGTTATGAGGTATCCCTCTACACCGAAGGTAAGGGAAATTATGAGTAAAAATATCAAGAGCATAAAATAATATTAACTTATGAAGGTTGATTTAAGCAATCTCTTAAAGAAAGAGGAAACTCCTTTCAAAAGCGTGGATGAAGCAAAGGACTACGTTGCGAGGTATACGTTGAGCTTTATAAACATAGAGCTTGAAGGGACTAAAAGGGAGGAGTGGGAAAAGACTCTTGAAACATGGTGCAGGATGTGTGAGTTTGCAAAGAGTTTGTTAAAGCTTCCCGAAGAAAAAAGGAAGGAGCTGTATAGAAAATTCGGCTTTGATACGATGATGGAAGGAATTATGGAAGACCTTGTGAAGGTTTTATACGGCTTTTACTCCCTCGGAATACTGAAGGAAAAGGAAAGAGCTTACAAAGTTCTTGAAAGAGCCGTTGAGCTTATTGAGAATGAAGAAAACTTAATAGAGCGGGAAAGACTAAACAGGGAAGCGCTGAAGTTTATAAAGGAATTTATAAGGAAGAAAGATTAAGCGACTGCAAACTCCTTGTTTAAGAATTTCTTCCAGGTGCTTGGCATCTGATCCAGTTCCTCGTTTACTATGCGTCTTATCGGTTCCTCTATACCTTTTATGTCCTTCTTAGTCCTTACCTTTACATCGCAAACCTGAGGCTCATTTATGGGCTTTCCTATCTGGGAAACGAGATAACAGTAAGCTTCTTCCACTTCTTCAACTTCGTTCACCACCCTATCCGCTATGATGTTAGCAACAACGTTGTAAATCTTACCTATATGGGATACGGGATTCTTTCCCGCTGCAGCCTCAAGACTCATGGGTCTGTAGGGAGTTATAAGGCCGTTAACCCTGTTACCCCTTCCCACCTGCCCGTCGTCCCCCTGTTCGGCGGAAGTTCCCGTAACGGTTATGTAAACGCTTCCTCTTTCGGGGTCATCCGCGGTGTTTACGAATACCTCAACCTCCCTTCGGGTTAAGCCCGTTGCCATTTCTTCAACGGTTTTCCTTATATACTCCTTCTTTTCAAGGTAATCCTTCACGTCTTTTACGTATTTACTTACAAAAGCGCAGGCTATTGTGAGTCTTATCCTGTTTCCTATTCTTACACCCATTACCTTTATATCCTCTCCCACATAAGGGTTTTCATCTTTAAAGGATGGTGCATTCAGGAGTTGTTCCGTCTCAAAGACTATCCTTTCAACGTCGTCAAGGGGTGCGTATCCGACACCGAAAGATGTATCGTTTGCCAGAGGAACCTCTCCCTTTTGTTGAAACCTAAGGAAGAGGTCAACCAAGTCCTTACTTCCGGGCTTTATTCTCGGTTTTATTATTACATGCTTGTCGGGGTCAAGGTTTCTGATGTTCTCCTTTATCCAGTTTCTTGCAACCTCTACCGCAAGCTCTTCAACGGGAAGGGTATTCCCTTCAAACTCCTTTAGAGCTCTTCCGACAAGGTATATCTCTATAGGTGATATTACTTCTCCTCCCCCGAATACGGGATTTGCCTCACCGCCCACAAGAAGGGCTTTATCAACGTTGTGGTGCATAATCGCGCCGAAACGCTCTATATACAGCTTTGAAAGGGCTACAGAAAGCTCTTCCGCAAGGTTATCGCATATCGTATCCGGGTGCCCTATTCCCTTTCTTTCAACAATTTCCGCGTCCTGCTCGTAAACGGGTTCAAAGGTCATGGGCGTGATGACGATATTCCTCAATCCCTTACCTCCTGAACTACTTATGAACTTTATTAGTATATATTAAAGCGATGGAAAACAGCGGTAAGGTTTTGGGTCTTGCAAAAGAGCTCGGAGCCGAAGTTATCCAAACCCACGCCTCCTGGGTGTTAATACTTCCCGACATCGTCTACAAGATAAAAAAGCCCGTAAACTTCGGATTCCTTGATTACTCCACCCTTGAGAAGAGAAAGGATATGTGTTTCAAAGAAGTTGAATTAAACAGAAGATTGTGTTCCTGGATATACCTCGGAGTTGTTCCCATAAGTGAAGAAAAGGGTAGATGGGTTATTGAGAGTGATAAGAATATCGTTGAATATGCTGTGAAAATGAAAAGGATTCCCGATGAGAGTCTTCTTTCAAACAGGCTTGAAATCACAACGGAAGGGGAAATGGAAAAGGTTGCGGAGGTTGTTGCACACTTCCATATGAGGGCAAAGAGGGTTGACGATTTCGGAAAAATTGAGGTTATGAAGTTCAACACCGATGAGAATTTCCGACAAACGGAAAAGTATATAGGAATAACCATATCACGTGAGGATTACGAGTTTATAAGGGAAAGAACAAACAGATTTTACGAAGTTCACAAGAAGTTGTTTGAGAAAAGAATGAAAGAAGGAAAAATAAGGGACGGACACGGGGATATAAGAACGGAACACGTAGCCTTTTTGAAGGAAGGTATATGCATATTTGACTGTATAGAGTTTAACGACAGGTTCAGATACGGAGATGTTCTGAACGATATGTGTTTTCTCTCTATGGAACTTGAGTATTTCGGGAAGAACAATCTCGCAAAAGCGTATGAGGAAGCATACAGGGAAGCAACAAAAGATGAGGATTTTGACGTTATGCTTCCCTTCTTCAAGTGTTATAGGGCTTACGTAAGGGGAAAGGTCAATTCCTTCCTGCTTGATGACCCGAACCTGAATGAGGAAGAGAAAGAAAAAGCAAAAGAAAGGGCTAAAAAACTCTTTGAACTTGCGAAAGAGTATGCCAAGATTATACCCTTATGAGGGTAATTCTTACCAGGGAAGAAGAGGATTTAAAAAAGGACAAGGAGATTTTTATAAATGAAGGTTTTGAGGTAGTAGAGCTACCCCTTATAAAAACCGTTCCCATTGATTTTAAACTTCCGCTTGAGGAATACGATTACATAGTCTTTCAGAGTAAAAGAGCGGTCAAATACTTTCTTGATAAAGAAAAAATCCGAAAAGGGGCTAAGATTGTCTCGGTAGGGGGAACTACTTCGGAAGAGCTGAGAAAATACGGGTATGAACCCGATTACGTTCCCGAAGAAGAAAATGTAAGAGGGTTGATAAGATTATTCAGGATACTCAGAAAAGGGAAGGTTTTGATTCCCCGTTCAAGCATAGGGAGAAGGGAACTTATAAACTTCCTCCTTGAGGAGAATTTTGAGGTTTTCCCCGTTGATGTTTACACTATTGAGCCTATTATTTACGATACAAAAACCCTGAAGGAAAAACTAAAGGGGGACTACATTCTCTTTTACAGTCCATCCGCGGTTGAGTCCTTTTTTGCAAATTTGCAAAAAGCGGGTATAAAGACGGATAAGCTAAAGCTCAATTACGTAGCGATTGGTAAAACTACAAAAAAAGCACTTGAAAAGGAAGGTTTAACGAATATACTCGTTTCTCCAAAACCCTCAACCGAAGAGGTTGTGAAACTTCTGAAGGAAACGGCATAAAACTTGCATTAATAAAAATGGATGGTAAAGGAGAAAACCCTGAAAGAAGAGGTAAAATTTGAAGGAGTAGGAATACATACGGGAGAAAAGGCTAAGGTTATCCTTTTTCCCGAAGAAGAAGGAACGGGGATAAGGTTCTTCAAGGAGGGTGTATTTATACCCGCGAGGTATGAGTTTGTTGTAAACACAAACCACTCAACCGACCTCGGAAGGGAAGGAAAAGTTATAAAGACTGTTGAACATATTCTTTCGGTTCTTCATCTGCTCGGGATAACGAATCTCACGATAGAGGTAAGAGGGAATGAAATCCCCATAATGGACGGAAGCGGTCGGGAATTCTACAAAGTTCTTAAGAATTTAATCCTTGAGCAGGAAAAAGAAGCGGAGTATTTCAAGGTTAAAAAGATTGTTGAGATTTTTAAGGAAAACAGCTATATTAGGGTTCTTCCTTCCGCGGAGCTTGAGATTACCTACGAAGGGGAGTTTAACAACTTTCTCGGAAGAAGGAAGTTTACCTTCAGAAGGGGAAGGGAAGAGGATATAGTGCTTGCGAGAACATTCTGCTTTGATTGGGAGATAGAGTTTATAAAGAAAGCGGGACTGGGAAAGGGGGGAAGTCTTGAGAATACACTCGTTATGGGAAAAGACAAAGTTTACAACCCCGAAGGGCTCAGGTATGAAGATGAACCGCTAAGGCACAAGGTTTTTGACATAGTTGGGGATTTATACCTTCTCGGAAAACCCTTCTTGGGAAGAGTTTACTCCTTCAGGGGAGGACACAGTCTCAATTATGAACTTGTAAAGAAACTCGCAGAGCTTGAGAAATCTCAGGGAATGATTACGGAGAAAGTTTCACAATACACAACATGAAGGTATTTCTTTACGACACGAACCTTATTCTATCTTCCAGGATAAAGAGCCAGTTGAGAAATCTGAATGCGGAACTTGTAAAAAAGGAAGATGCGGGAAAGGATACGGTAGCACTCATAAACCTTGAAGCCCCCAAAGCCCTTGAGCTTATAAAGGAGCTAAAGGAAAAGGGAGCTAAAGTTATCGGATACTGCGGTCATAAAAACCTTACCCTTATAGAGGAAGCAAAAAAGCTCGGAGTAGATGAAGTAGTTCCGAACAGCAGCGTAGCGGGAGACCTAAAGACATTACTGGGTTAAAATTTCCTTTTATGAAGTATGACCTTCTTATAAAGGGTGTATTAATTCCCGAAAGGGGAAAGGCGGATATAGCGATTTCAGATGGAAAAATCGTTAAGATAGGTGAAAATCTGGAGGGAGATGCAAAAGAAATTATTCTCGGAAATGAAAAGATAGCCTTTCCTTCGTTTGCAAACATGCACACCCACATATCAATGACGCTCCTGAGGGGATTGGGGGCGGACCTTCCCTTAATGGACTGGCTTCAGAAGGTTATATGGCCCCTTGAAGGAGAGTTCGTATCTCCCGAATTTGTAAAAGAAGGCGGTCTTCTCGGAATTGTTGAGGCGATAAAGAGCGGAACTACCCTTTTTATGGATATGTATTTCTATGAAGAACATCTGGGAGAGGTTTGTGAAGAGGTAGGTATAAGGGCAGGTCTCGGTTTCGGTATTCTTGACTTCCCTACAAAGGTAGCAAAAACTCCCGAAGAGTATATAAAAAAGGCGGAAAAATTTGCACGAGAACTAAAGGGGCATGAACTTGTATTTCCCGTAATATGTCCCCATGCTCCTTACACCTGTTCACCGAAAACACTTCTAAAAGCAAAGGAGGTTGCGGACCGATATAACTTAATGCTTCACATACACGTTTCGGAGACAAAAGGTGAGGTTGAAAGGATAAAAGAGGAATACGGAAAGACCCCCATAAAACATCTGGAGGATATAGGTTTTCTGGGAGGTAATGTTTTATGTGCTCACGTTGTGTGGAGCGATGAGGAGGAAAGGGAGATTTTGAAGGAGAGGAATGTAAAAGTAGCCCATTGTCCCGAAAGTAATTTAAAACTTGCCTCGGGTATAGCTCCTATTCCCGACTACCTAAAAAGGGGAATAACCGTATGCCTTGGAACCGACGGAGCTGCTTCAAACGACAATCTGAATATGCACGAAGAGATGGCCACCTGTGCTAAACTCCACAAAGGTGTAAACCTTGATGCCAAAGCGATAGATGCAAAAACAGCGCTGAAAATAGCAACCGAAAACGGATTTAAAGCTGTAGGTATAAAAGCGGGACGTATAGAAGAGGGATACGAGGCGGATATAATCCTGGTAAGAAGCGATACTCCCGAAATGACTCCCCTTTACGACCCCGTTGCCCAGTTTGTTTATTCCGCTTCTTCTGAAGCAATAGACACGGTTATATGCAAGGGAAAAATTCTAATGGAAAAGAGAGAGTTAAAGACTGTGGATGAAGAAGAGGTTTACGCGAAAGCAAAGAAATGGGAAGAAAAGATAAAAAACTTTCTTACTCGCTCTCAACAAGCTCGGGAGTAATGAATATTAACAGTTCTCTGTCTACGCCTTCCTTTATTTGATCCTTAAACAACCATCCGAGTAACGGAATCCTTCTTAAACCCGGAATTCCCCTTTCGGCGTTTCTTTTTTCCTTTTCAACTATTCCCCCTATCACAATGGTATCCCCGTTATTCACCGGGATTTTTACGTCTATTCTTGAGCTCTCTATTACCGGTATATCCTGTGATACATCAGCGGTTTGAAATCTTCTTAAGTCAACTATTCTTCCCCTGAGAAGCCCTATATCCAGTAGTATTTGGTCGTTAGGAAGAAGAACGGGGGTCGCTATAAGAGTAAGGGGAATATTTTTGTATTGAATGGATATTGTCGTAGTGTTTTGATTAATATTTATTTGGCTAACAGGCCACTCAATCTGGGTGTTTATAACCGCGGGTTCTCCGTTTAACGTAATTAGGTATGGTTCTGAAATAATTCTTACCTTATTTTCCCTTTCAAAAGCTTTTAACCGAAGGTCAAGAAGGTTAAGTTTTCCCTTTTGAAATATAAAGGTGAGAAGCCCGGGAGATTCCGTTGCTGGCTCAAAGGTAGTTTCCGTTTGCCAGAATCTTGGAACGGATGCTTGGGAAAAACGAACATTCCAACTCCCGAGGCCGAGCTCCCTTCTGAGGTCTCTTCTTATTTCCAAAAATCTGGCTTTAATTCTTATTCTTATGGGCTTTTCCGAAAGGAATTTTTTAAATTTCTTGTAAATTTCTCTTATCCTTTCGGGATAATCTTTTATTAATATCGCATTTCTCACTTCAAAGTAAGTTCTTCTTGTCTTAGTTATACTGAACTCCCCTTGTGTGATTTCGGTGTTGTCCTCTCCGGCAGGCTGTGTAAAGCTTCCAGATATTGCAGAAGTTCCTTGCCCTATCAATTGCATTGGTTTACCTATTCTCAGAACGTAAACCTCTCCGTCCTCAGATAGCATGGGCTCTATCTCCTTCTTTAGCTCCAAGGGGGATATATACTTCACGAAGAAAACTTTCGTAGTAAGATAAGTTTGGGATATACTGCCGGTTAGAGGTTTTATAACATTTTCCACTTCTCTGTAAAGATTTTCGGAATTTGTATATATAATGAGTGCGTTGAAATCGTTATCGGTTTCTGTAATAACCCTATCTTTGAATTTTTTCTTCAGGAGGTATTGTGCCATCTTTAGGTCTCTTTTACTTTTGAAGTAAAAAACTTTTATCAGCTCATTTTTAGTTTTTGTTTTTTTCTCAACCTTTAATAATTCTTCCTTTAAATTTTTCAATTTCTCAATGTTTTCCTTCAAATCCGTTATGTAAATCTTTTTCAGGTCCTTATCGTATACTATCCTTGCAGAAGGTGAAACTCTTTCCTCAATCTTTCTTAAGACCTTCTTTATTCCGCTTTTATCTAAATCCGAGACATCTATTTCATAAGTTCCTTTTAGCGATATTTTAATTATGTTTCCTCTTTCTTTTACAGCTATTAAGTTATACTCCTTCAGAATTGTGTTAAATAGGTCTGTCGCAGAAATAGGAGAATTTATCACAAGGGATATATCCCTCAATAGGTATGAGGGTATAGATATACTTTCGGTTACTTTTTTACTTTCCCTTAAGGCTTTAGTTTCTTTTTTGGGTGAACTTGTTTCGGATTTTTTCCCCGATATGGTTCCTATTGATATATCTTCGGATGTAGTTATCTGAAGAGTGTATTCAGAAGTTTTTTGTATATCTTCCGATATATCACTTGTTACACGTAAGTTTTTCCAAAGTTCAGTTCCGAATATAACGTTCTTTTTAAGTATTTTCGCAAGGGAAACTATTACGGTTCCGAGCTTAAGGTTCTGAAAATCAGCCCTCAGGACGGTAAAGTTTTTATATCTTCTCTTTGATTTTTTCACATCCTCCAGGTATACGTAGGCGTTAACGGTTTTTTCCCTTCCTTTTACAACTTCAAAAATCGTGTATTTATAAACAAATCCGTCAATGTAAATCTCTATCTTGCCTATTCTGTTTATGTTTTCAATGGGAGGAATATCCTGCGAAAATCCGAAGCCAAGAATTATTAACGTAAAAAGGAAAAAAATTTTTATCATATCCCTTCCTCCAGCCTTATAGTTCCGACTGTGATTATATAAAATGGTACATCTTTGCTTTTCTCATTGCATAAAAATTTCCCGTAATCTCTCCCGACTTCACAGATAAGAGGAGGACTTTTCCTTCTCATAAGTTCCCTTTCGGATATACATCCCGTATAAAGCCCCAGAACAAAGGTAAGGGAATTATTAGTTATCTCCTTCAAAAAGTTATATAGATTTTCTTCTGAGGAAATTACTTTAAGTTTATAAACGTCAAGAAAAGCCCCTATACTTCCTTTCAATTTTGGTGAAGAGGAAAAGGTAAGACCGTTTTTTTTAGGAAGTATTTTTTTTGTATAACTGGTCAGTTCCCATTCAAGTATGTGTATTCCGTTTTTTATCGCCTTTTCGTATAGTTCCTTTACCGTTAGAAATTTTATCCTTCTTTCTTTCTTTAGCTCCTTTATTTCTTTTTCAAGAGCCTTTTTTCTTATGATGAGGTATGATACATCCTTCAACTTCTCCAGTTCCTTTTCAACCTTATTTATTTCTGCAATTAAGGGATTTAGCATTAAATAGTATAGTGCACCTATAACGAGGAAGGGAAATATCACAAGTATTATCTTTTCCCTTTCCGTTCTTTCGTTGAACCACTCAAAGAGTCTATTCATAACTCTTCATTATTATTTTAGCCCAAGAAGAGTTTCTTTCCCTTCTCGGGTATTATCTTCAGCTCGGGACGGGAAACTGCAAGGGCTTCGTCAGGGACATCCTTATTAACAACACTCCCACCTGCTATGAACGTGTAATTTCCTATTTTTATGGGAGCTATAAGAAGGGAATTGCTACCTATAAATGAATTTTTACCTACGTAGCTTTTATGTTTTTTCTTTCCGTCGTAGTTCGCAAATACTGCCCCTGCTCCGACGTTTACGTTTTCTTCAAGCGTTGCATCACCTATGTATGAAAGGTGTTTTGCCTTTGTTTTTGCTCCTATCCTGCTTTTTTTAACTTCAACGAAATTTCCTATTTCCGCTTCCTCTCCTATCTCGCTTTCATTTCTAATCCTTGCAAAAGGCCCTATTACCGCATTTTTCTTTACATATGAGTTTTCTATAACGCTATATTCCTTGATTACCACGTTTTCTTCAATTAGGCTGTCTTTTACCACACTTCCCTGACCTATTACGCTTCCTCTTTTTATCTTTGTTTTTCCTTTAAGAGCTGTGTTCGGAAATATTTCAACGTCCCTCTCAAGGTAAACGTCGGGTTCTATCCATACGGTTTCGGGAAAGTGTATGGTTACGCCCCTTTCGCTCCAATACCTTGCTATTTTTAGCTTCACAAGGTTTTCCGCAAGGGCGAGCTCCCATCTTGTGTTAACACCCAAGGCTTCGGTGGGTTCCTTTGCCATAAAGCTCCTTACTTCATAACCCTTAGAGTTCATGTAATCTATAACATCCGTAAGGTATAGCTCTCCCGTTACAGGACTCGGCTTTATACTGTAGAGAGCCTCAAGGAGATGAGGGGCCCAAAAGATATAAGTTCCCGCATTTACCTCATTTATGGCTTTCTCTTCGGGTGTCGCATCTTTTTCCTCAACTATTCTTATAATCCTATCCGTTCCCCGTTCCTTTATTACCCTTCCGTATCCCGTTGGATCCGCCATATAGGTCGTGAGAACAACGCCGCTCAGCTTCACACCTTCGTAGGCTTGAACCATGTGAATGAACTGCTGCATATTCCTTATAGTTTCACCGCTCACGAGTGGTGTATCACCGTTTATAATAAGAACGTAACCTTCATAAGAACCGAAGAAATCTTTCGCAGAGAGAACTGCATCCCCTGTTCCACCTTTAGGATTTTTTTGAATAAAAAACTTCACGTTTTCTTCTTTGAAGGATTCTATAACTTCCTCTGCTTTGTGCCCTACAACGATGGCTATATCATCTATTCTTCCGTTTCTTACGTTGGTTATCACATACCAGAGCATTGGCTTACCGAGTATTTCGTGGAGAACCTTTGGTTTATCGCTTTTGAATCTTGTTCCCAATCCAGCGGCAAGTATTACGGCTTTCATTTTATACAATGATATCAGTCCTTATGGTGTCTTGCCACTCCCCTCCGTGTGCTTTTTATGAACTCAACCAATATTCTTATTTCTTTATAACTTCCCAATTCCTCAAGGACTACCTTTATAGCTTCTTCCTTCGGGAGAGGGCTTCTGAATATGATTCTGTAAGCTTTGCTTATTGCCTTTATGACCTCCTCGGGGAAGTTTCTCCTTCGCAGTCCTATGATGTTCACTCCGTAGAGTTTTGCATGTTGACCAGATGCTACGGTAAAGGGAGGAATATCAAGGGAAACCCCCGTTAATCCCCCGACCATCGCGTATGCGCCTACCCTTGCCCATTGATGAACAGCAGCAAGACCGCCTATGAATGCGTAATCGCCCACCTCAACGTGTCCGCCTAAGGTGGCACAGTTCGCCATTATTACACCCTTACCGACGATACAGTCATGGGCAACGTGGGAATAAGCCATAAGCATAACGTTATCCTTTATAATAGTTTTCCCCTTATCCAGATTCGTTCCCCTGTGTATTGTTACATACTCCCTTATTATTACGTTATTTCCTATTTCCACGGAGGTTTCTTCTCCCTTATATTTCAAATGTTGGGGTTCCTCCCCTATTACAGCCCCGTCGTAAATCCTGCAGTTTTCCCCTATACTCACCTTACCCTTTATAGTTACCCTGTTTCCTATTTTCGTTCCCTTTCCTATTTTTACATCTCCCTCAATTACCGTAAAAGCTCCTATCTCTACATCCTTCGGGATTTCCACGTTTCCGTTTATTATCGCCGTCTTGTGTATACCCATTCCCTGCTCCTCAAGCCATTATTTTACATTTCGGGAGATGGTATATAAAAAGGATACTTTGATAACTCCTTAAGAATGTCAAAAAACTTTTTTCTATCCTTTACCGCATTGAGCAGGCATTTTACGCTCATATCGTAAACTAAATTCGGAGAGGTGTAAATCTTTGAAGGGACTCCTTCCTCAACCTCTATCATTCCCCGCAGGCCGGCTACGAAGTTTTCCCTCTCTTCATCGTCAAGAAACATAAATATCCTGTTCAAGAGCGTTAAAACGATTTCGCTGTCCACGGGATACTCTTCGGGATAATCGGTTTCACTCAATACCTTTACGGTATCCCTGAGCTCATAGGGTTTTCCATACCAGGGGAACACTTTTGTATTCTTCGGAAATTCACCGAAAATATACAGGTTCTTCTTAAGAAACTCCTCACAGGGATAGTATACCGCGTGAAAAACCTTCCTTAATTCCTCATCATCGCTGTTAAAGTTTCCTAAGAATCGTCCCGTAAATAACGTATTTTTTTCTTCAATAAAGTAAGCAACGGATGGAAAACCCGGTGAAGGGGTAATGGGAAACAGCCTTATACTGTATCCCGACGGTATCTTTATAACCGATGTGGGAATATCTTCAACAGCTCTGAACTTTATGTTTCTAAGTCCCAGGCTTTCAAGATAAAGCTTAAGTTTTTCCCTTCCTACGGTAATTACATTAGGATTTGAAGCCTGTACCCTCCTTAAAATCTCTGCACATTCCGCATCAAAGTCCGATAGAAGTATTAACTTTATTTCCCTGAAATCTATTCCCCTTTCCCTGAGACCCCTTATGAGTTTTCTCAAAATCTTTGAGGGACATAGGTTTACAAGAATATAAAAACCGTCCAAATCCAGGAAGTATACGTTTTTTCTGAGAATACCCTTGTTATCTTCCTCCCAGAATAGAAGTATGAATTCCTCTACACTTTCTTTCTTTATTTCCTCCGGTTTTTCCTCCTTCTTTTCTTCCTCAAGTAGATACTCAACAATTTCGGCAACACTTTCCTCATTTCTATCTTTTATATCTCCATCAAATTCTTCAAGATTGTAATGTTCGGAAAGAATATCGCGGAGTTTTTCCCTTTCACAGCAAAGGATAAGGGGATAAGTTTTGAAACAACACTCCCCCTTTTCGGAGGATACCACGAGGTTTAAGCTTCTTTCCTCAAGAAAAGACTTAAGGATAGTATTTATAAAGCCGAGCTCATTAAAATTTTCCGCACTTAGCCTGTCCAGTGCCCCGAGTTTTTCAAGAAGTTC
This sequence comes from uncultured Aquifex sp., assembly GCA_964425585.1. Taxonomy (GTDB): domain Bacteria; phylum Aquificota; class Aquificia; order Aquificales; family Aquificaceae; genus Aquifex. The sequence goes on from CAYRMG010000006.1 coordinate 24,194, forward strand.
CAGAGGATTGAAAGGAATACTCAATACGTTAAGTTCGTTAAACCCCGCTTTGAAGAGCTTTTCTTCTTCTTCCTCCCTGATTATGAAAATGGGAATTATCGGCCTTTCTTTTAATATATCTATCCAGAGTTTTAAACGACTGAATGGAAGTATAAGGAGTTTTATACCTTGGGAAATTATACCCTTTATATCTTCTTCATTGTTTGCGGTAAAAAGTTCGTGCCCGGTTACCTCAAATATATCCGAAAGGAGTAATTCTATGTCTTCATCCGGGTCAAATAATGCCACCTTCAAACTCATCACTCTATTTCCTTTTTCCTTGATGCAACCTCAAGAAGCTTTAACTGTTCCCTTAATATATTAATAGACTGAACAACCATGAAAAAAGCGTGTTCAACGTTTATAAGTGCACTCTGAAAGGAGGGACTCCTATCTTCAAGGAGCCTCAGCTCCCTGAATTTTCTGTAATACTCGTCCATCTCCGTTCCGCACTCAATAAGTTTTATCAAAACCTCCCTTGAGAGCTTCTTAGCCTCTTCCCTCGTATCCATAAAATAGAAGTTTACCCCTTTTTTCTTCTTTTTCTGGAAGGGGGAATACCTAAAACTTCCCTGTATTTCGTAACGGTTCTCCTTGCAACGTTTACACCTTTGCTTTTGAGGATTTTCGCTATCTCTTCATCGCTCAGAGGCTTTCTTTTATCCTCTTTCTCAATTATTTCCTTGATTAAGGTTAGTATTTCTTCCTGGGATGTTCCTTCAACCGCTTCCCTTACAAAGAAAAACCTGAGGGGATAAGTGCCCACGGGAGTTTTAACATACTTTGAGTTTACTATTCTGCTCACGGTAGACTCGTGAATGCCGAGTTTTTCGGAAACCTCCCTGATTGTCAAGGTCTTAAGCGTATCCTTGCCCTTTAAAAATCCCTCCTGCTTTTGAACAATTATTCGGAGAATTTCCCTGAGGTTCTTTCTTCTTATATCAAGGGCTTTTTTAATCGTCTCATATTTCTCCAAAGCCTCCTTTAAATACCCTTTTACCTTTCCCTTTGAGGTTCTGTATAGCTCCCAGTATTCCTCGTTAAGGTCTAAATCAATAAACTCTTCGTAGAGATAGTATCTCAGCTCCCCTTCTTCTTCCTCAATTACCGCATCAACCTTATAAAGCCTTACATTTTCACCCCGCGGTGTAATGGGAGATAGTTTAAGCCTTGAAAGTTTTTCCTTTAAATCAGCCTTTATTTTTCCCGTTTCCCGAAACTGAAAAAGGGCTTTTTTTAATTCCTCCGCCTCTTCGGGATAAACTTCCTCAATTTGAACCTCAAGAAACTCCCAAACATCTCTTGAGCAAACACCGACGGGTTCAAGCCTCATCAACTTTCTTCTTATCTCCTCAAGGCTGTGAACGCTTATCCCGAGTTCTTCGGCTACTTTATTTATATCTTCCCTAAGAAATCCCTTTTCATCTATATATCTTAAAAGCTCCAGGGAGATATCCCTCTCTTTTCCCCGGAATTCTATTCTCACATTTTGCTCAAGGGTTTCAAGCTCCCCGGGTTCGTATGGAACTTCGTAAGTAAATTCTTCTGTTGTATAAAAACTTTTCGGAATTTTTCTGAATATACCTTTTACAAAAGGATTTATTAAAACTTCTTCGTTTATAATCCTTTCCAGTTCCTGAACGGGAAGGGTAAGAACTTCCACCTGTTGTTTGAGAAGAAGGTTTAAACTCGTCTTAAGTTTTAGCTCTAAGGTCTGATTAAGCTTCATTACCTAAATTAAAATTTTAAGAAAGGGAGGTGGATTTGTTATGTTCAGAGCCCTTTGGACTTCAGCTTCCGGGATGACCGCTCAGCAGACAAACCTTGACATCATTTCCCACAACATGGCAAATGTGAACACGGTGGGATACAAGAAGATGAGGGCAACCTTTCAGGATTTGTTATACCAAACGGTTGAAGAACCCGGTGCCCCGACCTCTCCCACGACCCGCTCACCTTCGGGATTCCAGATAGGTCTCGGAACATACGTGGCCGATACCTACGGCATATTTACCCAGGGAAACCTGACTAAAACGGATAACCAGCTTGATATAGCCATACAGGGGGACGGCTTTTTCAAGGTTGTTCTTCCAGACGGAACGATAGCTTATACGAGAAACGGTCAGTTCAGGCTTGACTCGGAGGGGAGAATAGTAAACAGCGACGGATATCCCCTAGACCCGGAGATAACGATTCCGCCCGATGCGATAAGCATAAGTATAGCTTCCGACGGGACGGTAAGCGTTCTTAGACAGGGAGCTACCGAGGTTGAAGAGGTAGGAAGAATAGAGCTTGCCAAGTTTGTAAACCCCGCGGGATTGAGGAGAATAGGGAACAATTTATACATACAGACCGCTGCATCGGGAGACCCCATAATAGACAACCCGGGAAATCAAGGGCTGGGGACACTTCTTCAGGGATATCTTGAGAGCTCAAATGTGAACATAGTTGAGGAAATGGTAAACCTTATAATAGCCCAAAGGGCTTACGAGTTTAACTCTAAAGGTATACAGGCTGCGGATGAAATGCTATCTCAAGCTGCTAATTTACGTCGTTAACCTTCTTCCCTTTATCGTTTTTTCCCTTGACTTGGAAAACTTAATAAAGGAAAAGTTAAAAGAGCGTTTCGGTAAGGAAGTAAAGCTAAAATCCTACGAGGTTTTGACCCCTATCCCTGAGGACTACAAAATTGTTGAACTAAAGGCTTATAAAAATATTCCGACTGGATTTATATACTTTAAGAATAAAAAGGTCGGAACGGTGAGGCTTTATCTTCTGTGGAGTTGTGAGGTTCTTATCTCAAAGAGGGACATAAACCCAGGAGAGCGACTCAACAAAAGAAATGTGGAAAAAAAACGGGTTTACTTAAGCAGGTGCACGCGGGTAAAAGAACCGATTGAGAACTTTGTTGCAGGAACCTCTATAAAGAAGGGGGAGATAATAAAAAGGAGTGATTTAAGAAAACGCTTCCTTGTGAAGAGGGGAGAGAGGGTAAGGGTTTATTACGAAAGGGGAAATATATTCATAGTTTTTGACGGGAAGGCTCTTGATAACGGATTTATGAACGAAGAGGTTAGGATTTTACCCCCTTTTTCGGATAGGGTAATAAAGGGAAAGGTGATAGGTGAGGGAACGGTTAAAATACTGGACTGACATGGCGGTTTTTTTACTCGTTAACGACGACGGATACTTTTCTCCCGGAATAAATGCATTGAGGGAAGCTTTAAAATCCCTCGGAAGGGTTGTCGTGGTTGCGCCAGACAGGAACCTAAGCGGGGTGGGACACTCTCTTACCTTTACTAAACCGCTTACTATGAGGAAGATAGATACGGACTTTTACACGGTAATTGACGGAACTCCCGCGGATTGCGTTCATCTGGGATACAGGGTTATTCTTGAGGAGAAAAAACCCGACTTGGTGCTTTCGGGGATAAATGAGGGACCCAATCTCGGCGAAGATATAACTTATTCGGGAACGGTTTCGGGTGCGATGGAGGGAAGGATTCTCGGTATTCCTTCAATTGCCTTCTCGGTTTTCGGCAGGGGTTCAATAATGTTTGACGAGGTTTCAAAGGTTTGCGTTGATATAGTAAAGAAGGTTCTTGAAAAAGGTCTTCCGGAGGATACTTATCTCAACGTGAACATCCCGAACTTGAGGTATGAGGAACTAAAAGGTTATATGATAACGAGGCAGGGAAAGAGGGCTTACAAGGAAAGGGTTTTCAAGTATCTTGACCCCTATGGGAAACCCTTTTACTGGATAGCTGCGGAAGAGTTCGGATGGCACGCGGAGGAAGGAACAGATTACTGGGCGGTTATGAATGGATTTGTTTCCATCACTCCCCTTGACCTTGACCTTACAAACTACAGGGCTATGAAGGAAATTAAGTTCCTTGAGAAGTTCTTATGAGTTCACTCCTTTTTTTCATTTCCCGATTATTCTTATATTATTCCCATGGCTGTAATTACAAAGCTGGAAAGACTAAAGAAAGCTCTCGGGGAGAAAAAGGTAAAGGACTCAATAGTTGAGAGGAAGTTATACTCTTACGATGCGACTCCTATACCCGTTGAAAGAAGCATACCCGCTGCGGTTGTTTTTCCCGAAAATAGGGAGGATGTTATAAAGCTCGTTGAGGTTTGTTATGAGGAAGATATTCCCATATTCCCGAGAGGAGCGGGTTCCGGTCTTACGGGCGGTGCGGTTCCGACAAGGGAAGACGGAATAGTGGTCTCCTTTGAGAAGATGGATAAATTCACGGTAGATGTTGACAATGCTACCGCCACGGTTCAACCGGGTGTGATAACTTATCAGTTTCAGGAGTATGTTGAGAAGCTGGGTCTCTTCTATCCGCCGGACCCATCTTCCTTTAAGTATTCAACGATAGGCGGAAACGTTGCGGAAAATGCTGGAGGACCCAGGTGCTTGAAATACGGTGTTACGAGGGAATACGTTCTCGGACTTGAGACGGTAATAAAAGAGGGAAAGGTTGTAAAAACGGGAAGCCCCGTTTTGAAGGATGTTGCGGGATACGATATAACCAAACTTCTTGTGGGTTCCGAGGGAACTCTCGGGCTGTTTACGGAGATTACCCTCAAGCTCATACCTAAACCGAAGGCACGTATGACCGCTCTTGCGGTTTTCAACGACCTTGAGACCGTGGGAAAGGCTGTAAGTAAAATTCTTACATCAGGAATATTCCCGTCCGCCCTTGAGTTTATGGACAGGGATGCCATAAGAGCTGTAGAAGACTACAAGCCTGTAGGTCTTCCGAGAGATGCGGAAGCTCTCCTTCTCATTGAGGTTGACGGGCATCCCTTAGCGGTAAAGGAGGAGATAAAGGAAGTAGGAAGGATTCTCTCCGAGCTCGGAGCAAAGGTTCAGGTTGCCCAAAGTGAGGAAGAAGCCCAAAAGTTATGGACAGCAAGGAAGAACCTGGGACCCGCTCTCGGTAATCTAAAGAGCGGAAAGATAAACGAAGATATTGTCTTTCCCAGAACTTACCTTCCGGAAGCTCTACCCAAGCTCAGGGAAATAGCGAGGAAATACGGTCTTCTTATGGTTGTCTTCGGCCATATAGGGGACGGAAACCTTCACGTAAATCTCTTATATGACAAATCAAATCGGGAAGAAGAGGAAAGGGCGGAAAAAGCCGTTGACGAAGTGTTTGAACTCGCTCTTTCTTATCACGGCTCAATTACAGGTGAGCACGGCGTAGGACTTACCAAGAGAAAGTTCCTCAGGTGGCAGTTCGGCGAGACGGGTTATGAACTTCTCAAAGGTATAAAGGCGCTCTTTGACCCTAAAAATCTATTCAATCCGGGGAAGCTCTTCCCCGCTTGATTTTAAAACCTTGTTTTAAAATATTTCAAAAAATTGTTTTAAATTTGCCTTTTTTGTTTTAAAAACATAGATTAAAACCCGTATAAATCCCTTCGGAGGTGCGTTATGAGTAAAGAATTAATGCTTATTCTCAAAGAAGCGGGAATGGTAAACTGTCTCGAGGAAGACGATTACTGCACGGAACAAAATCTTAAAGAGGAGTATATGAAACTGATTAAGGAAGAAGAGAAAAAGGAAGATTCTTACGTTGATTTCAGCGATACTCCTCAGGATTGAGCTTGTTGTTGCAGGGCTTTATTCAGAAGTGCGTAAACTCTTGAGGCTCTCCTTGCCGCTTCATTCTTGTGGATAACTCCCTTTGATGCGGTATGATAAATAACGCTTATTACCTCGTTTATATACTCTTTTGCCTTTTCAATCTCTCCGTTTTCAATCATCTTCCTGAAATTCTTTATGTAGGTTCTCATTCTTGAGAGATGATACCTGTTCCTCAACCTTCTCCTTGCGTCCCTTCTCATTCTCTTTTTAGCCTGTCTCGTATTCGGCATATCTTACCTCCTTTCAGGAGTTTATTAGTTTAAATCTCAAAAGGTATTTTTTCAACAATTTTAACTTCCTTGAGTCCAACCTTACACTTATAAACCTCTACGGGAAATCCCTTTGCAACGTATTCGTAAAAGATTTTACAAAATTCCGCATCCCTCTCGCAGTTCGGCATAAATCTCTCAAAATCTTCCCTCTGGACTACAAAAACAAGAAGGGGGTCATACTTATCTTTGTGCTTAATAAGTTCCCTTACGTGACTTGTTCCCCTTCCCGTAGGGGCATCGGGAAAAAGTGCGACACCGTTTTTAACGAGGTTCACAGATTTCACCTCAACGAGTTTATTTTCTACGAGGAAATCAAACCTGTGATTTCCTACCTTTACCTCCCTTTTTATACTCTTAACACCATTTTTCTTTAAAAACTCCTCGTAAAGCCTTGTTGCATAATGAGACTCTATACATACGAGGCTTCCCTCTCCTCGTGCAAGGAGTATCTCGTATTTATACTTTCCTGTGCTTTTTTCCCTAACGAAAACCGTATTACCGAACTTAAGGAGTTCCTCAAGCCTTCCCGTGTTTCTTATAAGTGCTTTCTCAATTCCGCCTTTTATAAAAATCTCCCCGACAAAACGGTTAATCCTCTTTAAAAACAATGCGGGAATTAAGGGAGGTAGAACCATAAAAAAATGTTAAAATTTCTTTATGGATATTCAGGAAATAATGAATATCTTGCCCCACAGGTATCCCATACTTCTCGTTGATAGAATACTTGAAATAGAAGAGGGAAAAAGGATAGTGGGACTTAAGAACGTGAGCGTTAACGAGCCCGTATTTCAGGGACACTTTCCCGGCTTTCCCCTATTTCCGGGTGTTTACATCCTTGAGGCAATGGCTCAGGTGGGCGGAATACTTATGATTAAGTCCCTGAACCTTGAGATAGGAAAGTATGCGGTAGTTTTTGCGGGAATAGATGAAGCAAGATTTAAAAAGCCTGTTTATCCGGGAGACCAGCTAATTCTTGAACTTGAAGTAATATCCCTTAAAAAGGTTCTTTCAAAAATGAAAGGTGTTGCGAAGGTAAACGGACAAGTTGTAGCGGAAGCCGTATTGATGGCTGCAGCAAGAAAGCTTGAAGATATTAAAAGGAATGCCTGAAAAAGAGAAGGGTTACCAAACCCAAAAGGGTTCCAAAAAGGGATAAGAAGGAAATCTGAGAAGGTTTAAAAGCCTTTATAAGATACATATGGGATAGGAATGCGTAATAAATCCACAAAAGTAGCGTAGCAAGTAGTTTCGGGTCATTAACCCAGTGTATACCGAGGTATGTTTTTGTCCACAAGCTTCCGAATATAAGTGTAAGCGTCAAACCGATAAAGGTAAGTATTATAAAGCTCTTCTCAAGCTTTTTTAAAATCCTGAGCGGTGCAAGAGGAAGTCTTATATTTCCCTTCTTTAGACTTCTCTCAACAAGTAACTTTGAGAAGGATGCAAATCCCCCGAATATCAGGAAAACGTATGATAGCCCCGCACTTACTATGTGAAGTATATAAAGGGGGTTTGAAAAGCCCAGAGACCTTGAAGGAATGGCAAAAACGGTTGTAAGGAATGCGATGAAGGAAACTATAGCTCCGAAAAGGGAAAAATCATACTTCCTTGAAAGAAGTATAAATATAAATGCGGATAGATTACCTATGAAGGAAAACATCCCGTAAACGTCTCCCACGGGAAAGGTTTTCGTTTTAATATACTCTGAGAAAAGCAGGAAGAGATAAAGGAAAAAACCGATTCCTAAAAAGGTGTATGAAGCTTTTAAAATACCCTTTTTCTGTGAAAAGTTTGCAAGGAGAAAAGAGAGAAATGAAATAAAGTATGAAAGCAGTATAATGAAGGTCATAAATAGGAGTATAATTCCTTTTCTATGAAAAACGAGAATGTCTTCATTGCCTTGCTCCATTACCCCGCACTTGATAAAGACGGAAAGATTGTTGTGACATCCTTCACAACTATGGATTTACACGATATAGCGCGTCCCGCAAGGGCTTACGAGATTAATAGATACTACATCGTTCAACCTATAGACGCCCAAAGGATTGTTATCCAAAGACAGATAAGCTACTGGCTTTCGGAAGAAGGAAAAAAGTCCAACCCCACAAGGTATGAAATTGTCCAGCTCGTGAGACTTGCCTACACCCTTGATGAGGTAATAGAAGATATAGAAAAAGAAAGAGGAAAAAAGCCGATGCTGGTAGGAACGGATGCGAGAAAGTATCCCAACACGATTAAGTATTCAGAATTAAAAAGGGAGATAGAAAAGAGGGATAAGGACTGGTTAATAGTATTCGGAACGGGGCACGGCATTCCCCCCGACCTTATGAATACATTTGATTACATTCTTGAACCTATATACGGTGCGGAGGACTGGAATCACTTGTCCGTAAGGAATGCTGTTGCAATAATACTGGACAGGTTGTTCAGCAGAAACAGGTGCGACTGATATGTTATACCATATTGCAATAATACTTAAGAATTACTGGTTTGCTTTCAACGTTCTTAAGTATATTACGTTTCGTTCTTTCACCGCTACCCTCATTGCTTTTTTCATAACCTTGCTCCTTTCTCCTACGTTCATACAAAAGTTAAAAAGACTCCAGGGTCTTTTTGGGGGATACGTAAGGGAATACACGCCCGACACCCACAAAAGCAAGAGATACACTCCCACAATGGGCGGAATAGTTATCCTGATAGTCCTTTTAATATCTTCCCTTCTCTTGATGAGGTGGGATGTAAAACACACCTGGGTGGTTCTGTTTTCCCTCCTTTCCTTCGGACTAATAGGTTTCTGGGATGACTACGTTAAGTTGAAGAACAAAAAAGGAATAAGCATAAAGGTGAAGCTTCTTGCTCAGCTCTTTTTTGCCTTTATTGTCTCCATACTTATATACTTCTGGGACGGGATAGATACAAAGCTGTATTTTCCCTTTTTCAAGGATTTATTTATTGACCTCGGTCTTCTTTACATTCCCTTTTCGGTTTTTATTATAGTGGGAAGTGCAAACGCTGTAAATCTCACCGATGGACTTGACGGACTTGCTATAGGCCCCGCTATGACCACAGCTACAGCTTTGGGAATAGTTGCTTACGCGGCAGGTCACCACGGAATAGCTAAATACCTGGGAATACCCTACGTTCCCTATGCGGGTGAGCTTACCGTTTTTTGCTTTGCCCTCGTGGGTGCAGGATTGGGATTTTTGTGGTTTAATTCCTTCCCGGCACAGATGTTTATGGGAGATGTGGGAGCTCTCAGCATAGGTGCCTCCCTCGGAACCGTTGCATTACTCATAAAGTCGGAATTTATATTTGCGGTGGCGGCGGGTGTTTTCGTCTTTGAAACTATAAGCGTTATACTCCAGATAATTTACTTTAGATGGACGGGCGGAAAGAGACTTTTCAGGAGGGCACCATTTCATCACCACCTTGAGCTTGCGGGTGTTCCGGAGCCTAAAATCGTCATAAGAATGTGGATAATTTCCGTTCTCCTTGCTATAGTTGCCGTTGCGATGCTAAAGTTAAGATGATGGAAAGAATAAAGACTTATGCGGAACTCGTTAAGTTTGAACACACCGTATTTGCCCTTCCCTTTGCCCTTGCAAGCGTTTTAATCCTTACGGAAAGTTTTCCATCATTCTGGAAACTTTTCTGGATTGTTGTAGCCCTTGTGAGTGCACGAACGGTCGGAATGGCTTTAAACAGGCTGATTGATGAGCCTTACGATAGATTAAATCCCAGAACAAAAAACTGGCCTCTCGTAAAGGGCGAAGTATCAAGAGAAGAGGTGAGAAGAATAATCCTTATAGGAAGCCTTGTGTTTATGTTTTCCGCTTTTATGCTTAACTTCCTCGCTTTCCTTCTTTCTCCGATTGTTCTCTTCCTTCTGTGGTTCTACCCTCAGGCAAAAAGGTTAACCTATTACCCTCACCTCGTTCTCGGACTTGTATATTTTCTTATTCCGATTGCGGTTGACGTTGCCCTAAATGAAAGAATTTCCTTCACCGCATTCATACTCGGCATTGCAATGGCTTTCTGGGTTGCGGGTTTTGACGTTCTTTACGCCCTTCAGGATTATGAGTTTGACAAAAAAGTAGGTCTGAAGTCTATTCCCGTAAAGTTCGGAATAGAAAAGGCTATACAGTTTGCAAGAATTTTCCATGGGATAACCTTTTTCTCCCTTCTTATTCTCGGCTTATACCACGAAAGGCTCGGTTTTTTATACTTCCTCGGCCTTATTTTAATAGCTCTCTTTCTCGTTTACGAACATAGCCTTATAAAGCCCTATGACCTTTCAAAAATAAACAAGGCTTTCTTTACCGTAAACGGGTGGATAAGCGTGGTTTTCTTCCTCGTAGTCCTTCTGGATTACTATATTTAAATATGACTCCCGAGGAACAGCTAAAGCTTATAAAGGAAGGAACGGTTGAGATAATAGAGGAAGAAGAACTCCTTAAGAAGCTTAAAGAGGGAAGACCCTTAAGAATCAAAGCGGGATTTGACCCCACCGCTCCGGACCTTCACCTCGGACACGTTGTTTTACTCCAGAAACTCAGACAGTTTCAGCAACTCGGCCACGAGGTTTACTTCATCATAGGTGATTTTACCGCCATGATAGGAGACCCCACCGGAAGAAAGGAGACGAGACCTCCACTTTCAAGGGAGCAGGTTCTTGAGAATGCAAAGACATACGAGCATCAGGTTTTTAAGGTTTTAATTCCCGAAAAGACCACGATAGTTTTTAACTCAAGTTGGCTTGAAGATTTGGGAACAAGGGGAATTATAGAACTGTGTGCCAAATACACCGTTGCGAGAATGCTTGAAAGGGAAGATTTTTCAAAGCGCTTCAAAGAGGGCATACCCATATATATACACGAGTTTATATACCCCCTCCTTCAGGCTTACGACTCGGTAGCTATAAAGGCGGATGTGGAGCTCGGGGGAACAGACCAGAAGTTTAACCTCCTCATAGGTAGGGATATACAAAGGGAATACGGACAAGAACCCCAGGTATGTATAACCCTTCCCCTCCTTGTAGGACTTGACGGCGTAAAGAAGATGTCAAAATCCTACGGGAATTACGTGGGAATAACGGAAGAGCCGAAAACGATGTTTTCAAAAATCATGTCAATACCCGATGAGATAATGTGGGATTGGTTCTTACTCCTTACAGACTATACGAAGGAGGAAATAGAAAAATTTAAAAAAGAATTGCACCCTATGGAGGCAAAAAAGCTCCTTGCATACACCATAGTAAAGCGCTTTCACTCGGAGAGGGATGCAAAAGAGGCAAAGGAGTGGTGGGAAAAAACCTTCTCCCAGAGGGAGTTTCCCGAAGATGCTCCCGTTGTTAAGCTCTCCGAAGAAAAGCTAAAGGCGGCGGACTTTCTCCTGAAAATAGGAGGAGCAAGCTCAAAAAACGAGGCAAAGCGCATAATTCAGGGAGGAGGCTTGAAGATAAACGGAGAGAAGATAACAAACCCCCAAGAAGAAATAGAGATAAAAGGAGAGCTTAAGGTAAAGGTGGGAAAGAAGAAGTTCTTCAGGGTTATTAAGGAGGCATAGGTATGAAGGGAGAAGCACTTCTTTTTATGCTCTTTTCTTGGATGTTGATATGCTCCCTTTCGGTATTCTGCTTTACACTGCTCTTCACACACCCCGAGGCAAAGAAAAAGGTGGAAAGAAAAGAAAGCTTTTACGAGGAACATGAAGAGATAACTTAAAATATTTTCATGCGCTGGAGCAGATACTTCTTATACACCGAGAAGGAAGAACCGAAAGAAGCGGAAGCACCTTCCCATAGATTACTCCTCAAAGCGGGTTTTATAAAACAGGTTTCCGCGGGTATATACGAACTCCTTCCTCCCGCTTATAAGGTTCTCAAGAAGGTTGAAAACATAGTAAGGAAAGAGATGGACAGAAGCGGAGCTCAGGAACTTCTTCTTACCGTCCTCAATCCGAAAGAGCTATGGGAGGAAACGGGAAGGTGGGAAAGCTACGGAGATGAATTATTTAAGCTAAAAGATAGAAACGGAAGGGAATACTGTCTCGGCCCGACCCATGAGGAAGAGATAACGGACCTCGTCAGGAAGGTTGTTCGTTCCTACAGACAGCTTCCTTTAATCCTTTACCAGATACAGGTAAAGTTCAGGGATGAAAAAAGACCGAGATTCGGACTGATAAGGGCAAGGGAGTTCATAATGAAAGATGCATACTCCTTTGATACAGACGAGATGGCAGCGATGATTTCATACGAAACGATGAAGTTCGCATACCAAAGAATATTCAATAAACTCAGGCTAAACGTAATAATGGCGGAGGCGGACGTAGGACAGATAGGAGGAACAATGTCCCACGAGTTTATAGCCTTCACCGATTACGGAGAAGCAAAAGTAGCCTACTGTGAAAACTGCGGGTATGCCGCGAACGCGGAGATAGTAAGCCTACCAAAGCCAAAAGAGGAGGAGGAAGAAGAAAAACCGCTTCAAAAGGTTCACACGCCTAACGTCCATACAATTGAAGAGCTTGCGAATTTCCTAAATGTTCCCCCTTCAAAAATAATGAAAGCGGTGCTCTATATGGTAAACGGGAAAGAACCCCTCCTCGTTCTCATAAGGGGTGACAGGGAAATAGACGAAAACAAGCTTGAAAAGGTTCTTAAAACGGATAACTTCAGGCTTGCCACGGACGAAGAAGTTGAGAAGCTTCTGGGAACAAAAAAAGGCTTCATAGGGATATTCAACCTACCTGAAGACATAAAAGTCCTTTGGGATAACTCCCTATACGGCGTTAAGAACCTTGTGGTAGCACTCAATGAACCCGATTGGCACTACGTAAATGTAAATCCCGGAAGGGACTTTGAATACGGTGAATTTGTTGATGTCGCTCAGGTGAGGGAAGGAGACCCTTGTCCCAAGTGCAATTCCCCCCTTAAGGTAAGAAGAGGGCTTGAGCTCGGGCATATATTCCTTCTCGGAACCAGGTATTCCGAACCCATGAAAGCTTACTTCACCGACAGGGACGGAAAGGAAAAGCCCATCGTAATGGGATGCTACGGAATCGGAATATCCAGAATTCTTTCAGCACTCGTTGAGCAGTATCACGACGAGAAAGGTATAAAGTGGCCTACGCCCGTCGCACCCTTTGAGCTGGACGTTATACTCCTGAATACGAAAGACGAAGAAATGAAACAGGTTGCGGAAAAGCTATACCTTGAGGCAGAAGAAAAATCAATAGATGTAATATACGACGACAGGGAAGAAAGCCCGGGGTTTAAGTTTGCGGATGCGGACCTTGTCGGTTTTCCCTACAGGATAGTGGTAGGAAAGAAGGTAAAGGAAGGAAAGGTGGAAGTCCAAAGCAGACATACGGGAGAAAAATGGGACCTTCCCATAGATGAAGCCATTAACTTTGTGAAGGAGAAGATTGAGGAGGACAAAAAGTGAGGGAAATAAGAACCGAGGGGGCTCCCGCTCCCGTCGGGCCCTACTCCCAAGCGGTTGAGGTAAACGGGTTTATATTCCTTTCGGGGCAGATAGGCATAGAACCGAAAAGCGGAAAGTTGAGGGAGGGCTTCAAAGCCCAGGTTGAACAGATATTTAAAAACATTGACGCTATACTGAAAGAAGCGGGAATTTCAAAAGGAAATATAGTTAAGGTTAGTATTTACCTGACCGATGTAGGTAAATTTAAAGAGCTTAATGAAATTTACGAAGAATACTTTAAGGATGTGAAAGTTAAACCCGCAAGGGTTACGGTAGGTGTGAAAGAGCTTCCCCTGGGTGCGGAAGTGGAAATAGAAGTGGTAGCGGTCAGGAAGTAAATTTTTAAAAATGCAGTTTCACGAAAAATTACCCTGTGATGAATCCGCAGAAAGGGCAATCCTCGGAAGTGTAATCGTTGACCCCGATAACCTTTCTACTGTCCTTGAAAAGCTGAGAGAAGATGACTTTTGTAATGAAGACCACAAAATTCTTTTTTCCCTTATACTTGACCTTTGGCATGAGCACGGCAATAAGTGGGACGTCGTAATCCTGAATGATTACATAAGAAAGAAAAACCTTGAGACGAGACTGCCCCCCGACTGGATAGATGAGCTTATGGACGAAGCTGTAGGTCCCGAGACGCTGGAACAGGTCTGCCAGATAGTTAAGGAAAAATCCGCAAGAAGGTCAATAATAGAGCTCGGCATAGAACTGATACACAAAGCGAGAGAGGTAAGCGATTTTTACACACTCATAGAAGACGCCCAGATGAAGATATTTAACATAGCGGAAGGGGCTACACCCACCCAGTTTTACCACGTAAAGGAAGTAGCGGAAAAGGTAATAGAGCTTATAGATAAATTCAAGAACTCCGAAAGGGTCGTTACGGGAATCTCTTCCGGATTCATAGAGCTTGATATAAGAACCACCGGATTTCATCCCGGAGACCTAATAATTCTTGCGGCAAGGCCGGGTATGGGAAAGACAGCCTTTATGCTTTCCGTAGCTTACAATATAGCAAGCCAGGAAGATAAACCCGTTGCCATCTTCTCCCTTGAAATGAGTAAGGAACAGCTTGTTATGAGATTGCTTTCTCTGATTTCCGAAATACCGCTTTTCAAAATAAGAAGCGGAACCATATCGGAAGACGAGATGAAGAAGCTTGAAGCTGCAGCCCTTGAACTTTCTAAATACGATATATACCTTGACGATACACCCGCCCTCACAACAACAGACCTGAGAATAAGGGCAAGAAAACTGAAAAAGGAAAAGGAGGTTGAGTTTATAGCCGTTGATTACCTCCAGCTTCTCAGACCTCCCGTAAGGAAACAATCAAGACAGGAGGAAGTTGCGGAAGTATCAAGAAACCTAAAAGCCCTCGCAAAAGAACTTAATATCCCCGTTATGGCGCTTGCCCAGCTTTCCCGTGAGGTTGAAAAAAGAAGCGACAAAAGACCCCAGCTTGCAGACCTAAGGGAATCGGGACAGATAGAGCAGGATGCTGACCTCATTCTTTTTCTTCACAGACCCGATTACTACAAAAAGAAACCATCACCGGAGGAGCAGGGAATAGCGGAGCTCATAATAGCCAAGCAAAGACAGGGTCCCACGGACATAATAAAGCTTGCATTCGTCAAGGAATTTACAAAATTCTCAAACCTTGAGGTAGATGAAACGGAAAAAGAAGAAGAGGACATATCCGAAATACTTGATACTCAAGAGGAAGAAGAAGAGCTTGATATTGACTTTTGAAAACGGAACGACTATAATATTTGTTCGGTATCCGGGGTAGCTCAATCGGCAGAGCGGGTGGCTGTTAACCACCTGGTTGGGGGTTCGAGTCCCTCCCCCGGAGCCATTTCCCCTAAATAAAAATTCCGTTTTAAGGAAGATTTATAGCAGGAGGGGGTTAAATTTATTGATATGAAAGTTAAGGAGCTTTCGGAAAAGCAAAAGGAGTTTCTAAAAAACGTTTTTGAGATTTCCGAACTTCCCGAAGAAAAGGAACTGAAAGAGTTTCTTGAAGAAAAGGGATGTAAGCTTTACGAATGTAAGGGTTGCGGAAAGCTTATATTTCACGATAATTACGAGTTCTGGAACTTAACCGATTGTTGCGATGATAACTCCAAGCTGGTTGAAGACGGAGTTTTATGCGAAGTGTGTTATGCAAGAACTCCCGAGAATTTAAAGGACTGGATATTCTTCCGACCTACATGGTATCAAAGGGTTGATTTTGAAAAGTAATGCCTTCTTTCAAGGATATTGAAGAAGTAAGGGAATTTATCAAAAAGACGGATAAAGATACCGCCGTTTACGTCGGTTGTGATTCAAGGCAATTGAGGGATAAAACGGTATTCGTCACGGTAATAGTTGTTCACCTAAGTTCTAAACACGGGGCTAAGGTCTTCTGGAAGGTAGATAAAACCAAGAAGATAATCTCCCTCAGGCAGAGACTTATGGAAGAGGTAAACAGAGCCGTTTATCACGCTCTTTTGATTTCGGACGTAATTGAGGAAAGACACTTTGAGGTTCACCTTGATATAAATCCGGACGAAAATACAGCTTCAAGCGTAATAGTTAAGGAAGCGGTCGGATACGTCCTCGCTCAAGGTCTAAAACCCGTCCTAAAACCCGATGCGATAGCTGCATCCTGTGCAGCGGACTATATAACCGAAAAGTATTAAAGCTTTTTCAATAAGGATAGTTTTATTTCACAATCAAAGATAAACTCAAGGGCTTCCGTATGGATGAGGGCTTCGCGCATGTTTCTTCCCCAGGTATAAAGTCCGTGTCCTTCTATCAGAAATCCGTATCTATCCTCCGAGTTTTTAAAGAACTCCTCCACTTTCTCCGAAAGTCTCTTAATGTTCTGGTCGTTGGGAAATATGGGAATTCTTATTTTTGCCTCATGGGTATGAATATCGGGAAAGGCTTTGAGAAGTTCGTAATCTTCAAGCTCAACAAATTCCTTAAAAACCATGGATATCACCGTTGCATTGGGAGAATGGGTATGAACTACCGCATTAACCTCGGGAAAGAGCCTGTATACCGCTATGTGGAGAAGTGTTTCCGCGGAAGGTTTTCCCTCTCCGACGGGATTTCCGTCCATATCAACAAGAAGCACATCATAAGGGGTTAGCTTACCTTTATGCTTTCCCGAGCTCGTTATGGCTATAAACTCTTCGTTAATCTTTACGGAAATATTTCCGCTCGTTGCGGGAACCCATCCTTTTCCGTGCAGTTCTCTTCCCGCTTCTATTATCTCCTCTACCGCTTGCGAAAACTTATTTATGAGTTCTTGATTCATATCTCTACCTTCACGCTATCCTTTCCGTCGTATTTAGGGGAGAACACAGCAAGAATAACGGATACATCGGCGGTATTCCTATAGAAGTGAACCGCTTTTTTGGGAATAAATGCAACATCTCCCTCCTTTAGTTTTTCAACTCTTCCATCAAGGTATAACTCACCCGCACCTTTGATAACTACAAATGTAAGGTCGTGTTCCGCGTGGTAATGGGGTTTTTCCGATGTCCTTATAAATACAAGAAGCTGGGTTATATTTTCCGTTTCGTTCAGCTTTACCGCTTCAATTTCCTTCACATTTTTTGATTTTTCCTCTATTAATTCATCAAGAACCTGAATCAGGGAAGGAGAAAAAACCTTCATATCTTCAACTCCTCAAAACTTCTTATCTGTTCAAACTCGGAAGAGGGCTCAACCCCTTCCCTTACAGCCTGAAAAACCTTTATTCCCGCTTCCTCTGCAGCTTTTAGCTCCTCGGGATTGTCGGATATAAACATGACCTCTTCGGGCTTTAGATTTATATCCTTGAGGATTCTCCTGTAGGATTGGGATTCCTTCTTACTTCCTATTCTCGTATCAAAAAATCCGCTGAACATATCCAGAATGTTCCCGTAATTTGTGTGGGAAAAAAAGAGTTTTTGGGCTTTTACAGAACCGGAAGAGTAAATATAAACGGGAATTCCCTTCTCCTTCCACTTTTTTATCTTCTCGTAGGCATCTCGGTAAAGGGGAGCCACAAGTTCACCCTTTTTAAAACCTTCTTCCCATATGTATCCCTGAAGCTCCTTGAGGGGTGTTATCTTCTTATCCTCATCTATCCATTTTTTAAAGGTCTCTATAGCCTCTTCAAGACTTAATTTTTTTCCGAGAATACTTTCGGTCTCTTCAATAATTCTTTTTATCTCTGGTTTTTCCCAGTTTTCCCTGAGAAATTTCTCCAGCCTTTCCTTTGAGTATGGAAACATAACTTCTTTTACAAAAGAAAGGGGAGCTATGGTTCCCTCTATATCAAGAATCACCCCTTTAACCATTTACAACTTCCTCGTATTTGGGGAATCTATCCGCTATATCCGAACCTGTATACTGGGCTACCCATCCCTCTTCGGTCGTGAATAGTCTTATACACTTGAAGTTGGGACTATTTCCCATGTCAAACCAGTGTTTTGTGTTCGGGGGAACGCTGATTAAGTCTCCTGCCGTGCAGTGAAGTATGTAAACCTTGTCATTCGGATGAAGGTAAAAAACACCGTCTCCGTAAACGAAATATCTCACCTCAAAATCACTGTGGGTGTGTTCCTTTAAAAACTTTTCCCTCAGCTCTTGCTTTTTCGGATGGTCGGGTGTCATCGCTATGACATCGTAAGATTTAAAACCGTATTGCTTTATGAGCTTATCTATTTCATGTTTGTAAGCTTCTATTATCTCCTCATCGGAGGGGTTATCACCCAAAGGTTTATTTGCAGTCCATCTCTCAAATAAAACGTTTATTTCCCCTAATTTCTTCGCTATCTCTTCGGGAGACGTTATATCCTCTATAAGTTCGCCGCTTTCCGTATAAATCTTTAGTCTGCTCATAGGAAATATAATAGTTTATTAAATATCAGAGGGAATAGATTATGAAGGTAGGAATAGTTCTCGGAACGAAACCCTCAAATCCCTTAGAATTCTGGGTTGGGGTTGAAAAAGGAAAACTTGTTCAGCTTGATGATGTAATAGTTGTAAACTCAAAAGCTGACGGCTCAAATACGGAGATAAAGTTCTACGGAATAGTTCAAGAAGTTGTGAAATATCTTGAGGGCGTTGAGCTCGTTTACGATGCGGAGCTTGTCAACAGCGGTGTTGTTCCTGCAAACCTTGCGTATATGGCAAGGGTTTCGGTGACCCGCATAGAACCCGAGATATTTATTCCTCCCAATCCGGGAGACCCTGCATACAAGGCGGAGGGAATAGATTTTGAAAAAGCCCTTTATTACGACAATATGAAGAGAAAGATACCGGCAGGTCTTACGAGGAACGGGGACGTTGTTTACCTTAACTACGACTTTATAAACGGAAGGGAAGGAGCCCATATATCCATTTCGGGAATGTCCGGGGTTGCTACAAAAACCTCTTACGCATTATTCTTGCTTTACTCAATATTCCAGAAAGCTGACGACAGGACTAAAATTCACGGGCTTATCTTCAACGTGAAGGGTAAAGACCTCCTTTGGATAGATAAGAAAAATAAAAGATTTACTAAGGAACACAGGGAAGCTTTTGAAAAGCTGGGACTCACTCCCGAACCCTTTAGGAACGTTTCTTTTTACGTTCCTCCCGAACAAGAGTGGAGCGATGTTCCCTCCTCCGGTGATAGAAAAGAAGGGGTAAGCATCTACAAGTGGTCAATGAAAGACTTTGCACAGGAAGGGCTGCTGAGGTTTTTATTTGCGGAAGGGGACGAAGGGGCTACATCCCTTCACTATGTAATAGACAGGGTTTCGGAAAAACTCCAGCACTTGGCAAAAGAGAGTCCCGGAAGCGTGTTGCTTGATGAAAACGGGAGGGAAATCAACTCCCTGAGTGAGCTTCTCTCTCTCCTCCAAGAAGTAATAGAAGATAGGGAAACGAAAAGAGACCCGGAAAGATACAGGGAGTGGTTCGGAACCGCGGCAACCGCAACGGCATACGCCTTTTTGAGGAGGTTTCACCATGCGGCTTCTCACGTAAAGCATCTCGTTCACGGGGATAAAACAAGGCAGATAGACTGGAGGGCTAAACAGCTCAGCGTTATTGATATATCCGACCTCCACGGCATAGCTAAGATGTTCGTGGTTGGTTCAATCCTGAAAAGGATATTCAAAGAAAAGGAGGAAAGCGGAAATCCTTATCCTAAGATATTCGTAGTTCTTGACGAACTGAACAAGTATGCCCCTAAAGATGGCTGGAGTCCTATAAAGGATATACTCCTTGACATAGCGGAACGGGGAAGAAGCCTCGGAGTTATACTAATAGGTGCCCAGCAAACCGCAAGTGAGATAGAGAAAAGAATAGTAGCGAATGCGGCAGTTAAGGTTACGGGAAGACTTGACAGTAGCGAGGTTCTGAGCAAAGAATACGAGTTTCTCACGGGAAACTTCCGTCAGAGGGCAATAATGCTAAAAAAAGGAAACATGATTCTTTACCAGCCCGATATTCCGAATCCCGTTATGATAAAGTTCCCGCTGAGTCCCTGGGCTACGAAGAAGGAAGAGGTGGAGGAGGAAATAAGTGTTCCCGAGGAGTTTTCTCACTTTTAGTTTATTCTTACTGTTTGTAAGCTTTTCCTTTTCTCTCACCTTCGTTAAGGTAAGATACGGTGTTCACAAGGAAAAAATAAGATTGGTTTTTGATTTGAGTAAAAAAACAAAGTATAGGGTTTTTCTTCTGAAAAGACCCTACAGAATTGTAGTTGATATTTTTGATAAGAAGGTAGAATTAAAGAAGATTTCTCTCCCTAAAGGTATAAAATACCGCACCGGAAGGCATAAATGGGGCAGGAGAATCGTTCTCCAACCTTATCGGGAGTATGATGTAAAGGTTTTTTCT
>CAYRMG010000006.1:44617-51668 GCA_964425585.1 uncultured Aquifex sp.
GGACACGGGGGAAAGGACCCGGGAGCGATAGGCTGGAGGGGCTTAAAAGAAAAGTGGGTTAATCTTAGAATAGCGCGGTATCTTGCTTACTATCTCCGTAAGGATGGAAGGTTTAAGGTAATAATGACGAGAAGGGGAGATTACTTCGTTCCCTTAGGGAAAAGGGCGGAGATAGCCATAAGAAATAAAGCACATCTTTTCATAAGCATTCATGCGGATGCTGCTCCGAAGAAAAATCCGAGAGCACGCGGAACCCAGATATTTGCACTTTCTCCTAAAAGTGCGGAAAGGAAGAAAAGGGAAATAATGAGGAATATGTATATTGCCAAACTTCTTATAAACGACGGTGGTTATAGATACAGAAGCACGAGGATAATTCTTACAGACCTCGCTTTCAAGATAACCCTTGAGGAAAGCGTTGAGTTTGCAAAGATTCTCGCTCGGGAACTGAAAACAAACCTGAAGAGAAAGGTTTACTTTAAGGGTATAAAAAGGGCGGGGTTTGCTGTTTTAAAGACACCGGGAACACCTTCCGTTTTGATAGAGGTAGGTTTTATAACAAACCCTTACGAAGCGAAAAGACTTTCAAGCAGCAAGTTTCAAAGAATGGTGGCATACAGTATATACAGGGCTATTTTGAGATACTTTAATCTAAAACCGAGGTAAGCTTTTTTCCGAGTTCGGGATTTTGGGATAGAACAAACTTTATTATTTGGGAGGCTTTTTCTGGATTCATATTTGAAAGTATTTCTCCCGCTTTTCTCGGTTTTAACCTGAGAATTACCTCTGCTGCGAGCCTCGGAGGTAGGTTTTCAATAGCGGGAGCTATTTCATCCGCAGGAGCTTTTTCAACAGCCTTCACCATTTTCTCAACCTTCTTTTTTTCTTCTTCCGTTATGGGAGTTTTCTTTAGTGCTTCAAGTTTTTTCCTCTCTTTCTGGAGAAGCTTAATTTTCTCTTCAATAATTCTTAAAACTTCTTGATAATCTTTTTTTATACTTTTATCAAATTCCTCTTTAAGGGCTTTCTGGGGTGCGGTTTGGCCGAATAAAATAATGGAAAAGAGTAAAAAAGCCCCGATTGACTTTTTAATTAAGTGGAAAAAGCCTATTTGTTGAAGCGTTATTGCTATTTCTTTTCTCAATTGCTCCTTTTCCCTTTTACTTTCAATGATTTCAATGGATTTCAGGTCTCTCTTTACTTCTACAAGTTTTCTGATAGTTTCCTCTTCTTTCCTTTCAATTTCGGTTAATTTCTCTTTTCTTTTTTCCACCTCGCTTATTATGCCTTTCAGCTTATATATGCTTTGGATGTTTTGCACATCCTTTTTTATGCTTTCGTATTCGGAAAGCAGATATTCTATTTCGCTTATCAGTTTATCTTTTTCAACTTGTAAGTCTGAAAACTTCTTCTTTAATTGTTCTTCTTCCTTTTCCTTTACACTTTTTACCTTCTTAAACATCTATCTTCGCAAACTTCTTTCTTCCTTCTTCAAAGACGTCCCCTCCGTATATGTCGTTTGCAACTACGACGGGAAAATCTTCCACGTATAACCTCCTTATCGCCTCGGTTCCGAGGTCTTCGTAAGCTATTAGCTCCGAACTCTTAATGTGTTTCTGAAGAAGTGTGGCAACACCGCCCACAGCTGCAAAGTAAACCGCCTTATACTCCTTTAGCAGTTCCTTCACCTTCGGACTTCTGTATCCCTTTCCTATCATTCCCTTGAGCCCGAGCTTGAGTAAGGGTTCTACGTATTTGTCCATTCTTATTGCGGTTGTCGGTCCCGCGGAACCTATCACTTGTCCGGGCTTGGGAGGAGTCGGCCCTACGTAGTATATTATCTGTCCTTTTAGGTCTATGGGGAGTTTTTCTCCCCTTTGTAAGGTTTCAACCATTCTCTTGTGTGCCGCATCCCTTGCGGTATATATATATCCCGTTATGAGAACCTTATCACCCGCCCTCAGTTCCTTTATAACATCTTCCGTAAGGGGTGTTTCAATTCTCTTTTCCATAACTTTATTCTACTATTTTTATATGTAGTTCTTTCAGTTGCTTTGGTTCAACGTAATCGGGTGCTCCCGTAAGCGGGCATATACCTTTCTGGGTTTTGGGAAAAGCTATAACATCCCTTATGGAGTCCAGTCCGAGCATAAGTGCAACAATCCTGTCAAGTCCGAAGGCAAATCCTCCGTGGGGAGGAGCTCCGTATCTCAGAGCTTCAAGAAGAAATCCGAACTTTTCCTTTGCCTCTTCTTCTTTTATTCCGAGGAGCTTAAACACCACTTCCTGAATATCCCTTCTGTGAATACGGATGGAACCTCCTCCTATTTCTTCACCGTTTAATACCATATCGTAAGCTCTTGCCCTCACCGAGTGAACAAGTTCCTTCTTTTTTTCAAAATCTTCGGTTTTAAGTGCTTCCTTGAGCTTCGGAATATCCTCCTCTTTAGGCATAGTAAAGGGGTGGTGGAGGCTTACAAATCTTCCCTCCTCTTCGTCCCACTCCATTAATGGGAAATCAACCACCCAGAAAATATCCCATTTTCCTTCGTTTATGAGTTTATACTTCTTCCCGATGTGCAATCTGAGATTTCCCAAAATCTTGTAGACCATATCTTTTTTATCCGCGGAGAAGAGTATTACATCTCCGGGTTCGGCTTTCGTTCTCTCAAGGAGTTTTTTTGTTTCTTCTTCCGAGAAGAACTTAACTATAGGAGATGTAAGTTTATCTTCTTCAACCTTTATCCATGCAAGTCCTTTAGCCCCGAGGCTCTGGACGTATTTGGTGAGTTCATCTATTTCCTTTCTTGAGAGGTTAGAACGTTTGAAGTTAATAGCTTTTACAACACCTCCGTTTTCTATAACCGCCTTGAATACTTTGAATTCGGTGTTTTTGAAAATGTCGGTAAGCTCTATAAGTTCAAGCCCGAACCTTCTATCGGGTTTATCGGTTCCGAATCTTTCCATAGCTTCCCTGTAGGAAATTCTTTCAAGAGGTGTTTTTATCTCAACTCCGAGAAGTTCTTTAAATAGCTTTGCTATTAATCTTTCCGCAATATCCATAACGTCTTCTTCTCTTACGAAGGACATCTCAAAGTCTATCTGTGTAAACTCGGGCTGTCTGTCCGCCCTTAAATCTTCATCCCTGAAACATCTGACTATCTGAAAATACTTATCAAATCCTGCAACCATGAGAATCTGTTTAAAAAGCTGGGGAGACTGGGGAAGAGCGTAAAACTTACCCGGGTGAAGCCTTGAGGGAACCAGAAAGTCCCTCGCACCTTCTGGTGTTGATTTTGTAAGAAAGGGGGTTTCTATCTCTATGAAACCCTCATCCGAAAAAAACTTTCTCGTTATTTGATAAAACTTATGCCTGAATATTAGGTTATTTTTCATTGACTCCCTTCGCAGGTCTATATACCTGTAACGTAGCTTTGTTTCCTCAGAAACAGGTGTTTCTTCTTCAACGGGAAAGGGGAGAACATCCGATGTGTTAAAGACGAGAATTTCTTCAGCTACAACCTCCACGTATCCCGTCTTTAACTTAGGGTTTTCCGTTCCTTGGGGTCTCCTCCTTACTTTTCCCCTTACACCTATAACAAACTCGGGTTTTAATCTATCCGCAACCTCGTAAGCTTTCGGGTTGTTTTTTTCCTCAACAACTACCTGAACTATACCCTCCCTGTCTCTCAAATCTATGAATATCACTCCACCGTGGTGTCTCTTCCTGTGAACCCAACCCGCAAGGTTCAACTCCTTTCCGACATCTTCTGTGGATACCTCTCCGCAGTATTTACTTCTTTTGAAGTTTCCCAAATCCGTAAGCATAGGAATTTATTTTTACACACTCCGAAAAAGAAAAACTTGACAAAACTTTACTCAAGAAATATTATAAAAGACAACAAAACAGGAGGTAGGGTAATGATTAGTGAGAATCTCTTTTCCGCCAAATCCCTTGAGTATCTGGAAAAGGCAAAGGAAATAGCAAAGGAGTTTAAAGACACCAAGGTAGATACGGATCACCTTATGCTCGCATTTCTCAGCGATGAGAAATCACCTCTAACTAAATACCTTGAAAAGAGAGGAATAGATAGAAGGGAGTTCCTCAAAAGGGTAAGGGAATACCTTGATAATTTGCGTTCTCAGCTTGAAAAAGCTATAGATGCCGAAGCGCAAAACCTCATTAATCTCAGAACTCAAATAATGGAAGTTAAGTCAAACATAGGAAACGTTCAATCCGAATTATCAAGGATAAGAAGTGCAAAGGAAAGACTCCTGAAGGAGCTTGATTATGCGAGAAGATACGGGGACTGGTGGAGTGTTGAAACCTTAGAACTTGAACTCAAACAGCTGGAGGCAACCGAAAGGAACATAAAAAGACAACTTGAACAGGTTGAAAAGAGTCTTAGCACGGTATTCCCTCCCGAAGATGTAAAAGCCTTTCTGGAGAATAAACTTTCAATAGATGGCCTCATAAGGAAGGCTCTTGAGAAGTCATCACTCATTGAGCAGGTAAAAGAACTCGGTATATCTCCCGACAGGATAAAAGATAAAATAGCGGAAAAGGTCTTCGGTAAAAAGCCTGTATTTGATAACAGCCAGTATTTAACCCAGGTTCTTGAAAAGGCTCAAGATAAGGCCATATCCGAGGGTGAGTCTCAGGTCAGCCCTGCTCATATAGCTGCAGCTTTAATAGAGGCAAAGGAAACCATAGCGGGTAAATTAATAAATCAAGTCTTAGGAGGTGAAAAAGAGATGAAGAAGGATGTAACTCAAGAACTAAAAGAAGAGGAAAAGTCTCCTCTTGAACGTTTCGGCGTAAATCTCAACGAGCTCGCAAGACAGGGTAAGCTTGACCCTGTAATAGGAAGGGAAAAGGAAATAAACCAGGTTATAGAAATACTCCTTAGAAGAACCAAGAATAACCCCGTTCTCGTGGGAGACCCCGGAGTCGGTAAAACCGCAATAGTTGAGGGACTTGCTCAGAGGATAGTTAACAAAGAAGTTCCCCCCGAACTTCAGGATAAAGAGATATGGTCAATAGATATGGCTTCCCTGCTTGCGGGTTCAAAATACAGGGGAGAGTTTGAAGAGAGATTAAAAGCTTTGCTTGACGAGGTAAAGGAAAAGGGCAACGTAATACTCTTCATTGACGAAATACATACGGTTGTGGGAGCCGGTGCTGCAGAGGGTGCCGTTGATGCTGCAAACATAATGAAGCCTGCTCTTGCAAGGGGTGAGATTAGGGTAATAGGAGCTACTACGGTTGATGAATACAGGAAGTATATAGAGAAAGACCCTGCCCTTGAAAGGAGATTCCAGCCCGTGTTCGTAGATGAACCCACCGAAGAGCAGACCATAGAAATACTCAAAGGTCTAAGACCGAAGCTTGAACAGTATCACAAGGTGAAAATTTCCGATGAGGCTATAGAAGCGGCCGTCAAGCTCACAAAGAGATACGTAACATTCAGGAGACTTCCCGACAAGGCTATAGACGCCCTTGACCAAGCTGCGGCAAGAAAGAAGCTCAAGGTAATAGGTCTTCCTCCGGAAGTTCAAGAAATAGAAAGGAAGATTAAAGCCCTTGAGGAGGAAATAATAGAAGCAAACCTTAAGGGTGATTACGAAAGGGAAGCCCAGCTCAAGATACAAAAGGCACAACTTGAAAAGGAAAAGCAGGAACTCCTCAAAAAACAAGGAGGCGTTGAAGCAAAGATTAAAGAACTCAAGAAGAAAATAGAAGAACTGGATGAAAAGATAAAGGAAGCTGCGGAAAAGGGTGATTACGAAAAAGAAGCCGAGCTTAAGATAGAGAAGGTCAAGCTGGAGAAAGAACTGAAAGCTCTTGAAAACCAAAAATCCCAAGAACTTGTCGTTACTTGGGATGATGTTGCGGAAGTTGTATCCGAGTGGACCGGAATACCGGTATCAAGACTGAGAGAAGAGGAAACACAAAAACTCTTAAGACTTGAAGAAGAACTTCACAAAAGGGTTGTTGACCAGGAGCACGCGGTAAAAGCGGTAGCTGAAGCTATAAGAAGAGCAAGGGCAGGACTAAAGGACCCCAAAAGACCTATAGCAAGCTTCCTTTTCCTAGGACCTACAGGTGTAGGTAAGACAGAACTCTCAAAGGCTCTTGCAGAACTTCTATTCGGAGACGAGGATGCTCTCATAAGACTTGACATGTCGGAATTCAAAGAGGAGCATTCCATAGCCAAGTTGATAGGTGCACCTCCCGGATACGTCGGATACGAAGAGGGCGGAAAGCTAACGGAAGCGGTAAGGAGAAAACCCTACTCGGTTATACTACTTGACGAGATTGAAAAGGCACACCCGAGAGTTCTTGACCTGTTCCTGCAAGTTCTTGACGATGGAAGACTCACGGATTCCCACGGAAGAACGGTAGACTTCAGAAACACCGTTATCATAATGACCTCAAACATAGGTTCTCAGTATCTCCTGAACATACCCGTAGATGCGGACGAAGAAACCTTAAACAAGGAATTTGAAAAGGCCAGGGAAAAAGTTCTTGAAGAACTAAAGCTTTACATGAGACCCGAGTTCATAAACAGAATTGACGAGATAATCGTATTCAAACCCCTCACAATGAAAGAACTCTCCCAAATTATAGACCTTCTTATAAACAACGTTAACAGGAGACTTGCCGAAAGGAACATAAAGATAGAGCTAACGGAAGAGGCGAAGAAGGAACTTGTAAGAAGGGGATACGACCCGGCGTTCGGAGCAAGGCCGCTCAAAAGAACGATACAAAAGTATATAGAAACCCCCCTTGCGGATAAGATAATCAGAGGAGAAATAAAAGACGGAATGACAGTAGTTGTAGATTACAAAGACGGAGAATTTGTATTTATCCCTAAGGAAGAGTATGAAAAGCAAAAAACAACCGTTTCCGCGGAGGAAAATAAAGATAAAGCTTCTTAATTTTCCCTCTCTTTGATATTATTTTTTTATCTGAACGGGGCGTAGCGCAGGTGGTAGCGCGCTGGCTTCGGGAGCCAGAGGTCGCCGGTTCGAGTCCGGTCGCCCCGAT
>CAYRMG010000007.1:0-48418 GCA_964425585.1 uncultured Aquifex sp.
GGAAAAGCAAATCCTCAAGTGGTAAATAAGGTAATAAGGGAGCTTGTAAAGGAAGTATGAGATAATTTCATTTTATGCGTAGTGATGGAAGAAGAGAGGACCAGCTCAGACCTGTTAAGATTGTCAGGGATTTTCTTGAGTATCCGGAAGGTTCTTGTTTGATAAGCTTTGGGAGGACTAAAGTAATATGCACGGCCTCCGTAATAGAGAACGTTCCCAACTGGTTAAAAGGTCAGGGGCAGGGATGGATTACGGCGGAATACTCAATGCTTCCGAGGGCAACCCAGCAAAGAAGCATAAGGGAGTCCGTTCAGGGAAGGATAGGAGGAAGAACCCACGAGATACAGAGGATGATAGGAAGGGCGATGAGAACCGCAGTAGACCTTAAAAAACTCGGGGAGAGAACTATATGGGTTGATTGTGATGTAATTCAGGCGGACGGAGGAACGAGAACCGCAGCTATAACCGGGGCATTTGTTGCGGTTGCGGATGCCATAATAAAGCTCCACAAGGAGGGCATTCTGGAGGAAACGCCCATAAAAGATTTTGTTGCGGCCGTAAGCGTGGGTATAGTTGAGGATAGGATACTTCTAGACCTTAACTTTGAAGAGGATTCCAGGGCTCAGGTTGATATGAACGTTGTCGGAACGGGAACGGGGAATTTCTCCGAGGTTCACTCAATGGGAGAAGAACATACATTCACGAGGGAACAGTTGATTCAGCTCCTTGACCTTGCAAGAAAGGGAATAGACCAACTCATAGACCTTCAGTCCAAGCTATACGTGATAAATAAGGAAACAGGGGTATGGGAAAGAAGTGAGCTAAAAGAAGTAAGCTCTGATGAAGCATTACATAGTTCTTGAAAATTCCGAGTTCAGCCTAAATCCCCCTTCGGGGAAGCTCGTATACAAAAGCGTTAGCGGAAAGCCGAAGACCCTGGAACTTGTAAAGGCACGTGAGGTAAGTAAAAACATTCCCTATGAGCTCCTTAACCCCGTTCAAACCCTTTTTTATCTAACCTATGAGAAAGGAAATGCCCTTGTTACAGCTCCGACATCCGCAGGGAAAAGCCTAACCGCCTACCTCTTTCTGAAAGACAAGGAAGGGAGAAAAGTATTTACGGCACCAACGCGTTCCCTCGTTTACGAAAAGGCGGTTGAACTCAGAAAACTTTTTAAGAAAAAGGTTGATATAAAAACGGGGGAGGTGATAGAACTCCTGAAAGAAACTAAAGCGGAGATAGTTGTCTCAACCTATGAGAGTCTTGCCCTCGCCCTCAGGAATAAGATTCCATGGGCTGTTGAATCAAAGGGAATAGTCATAGACGAGATACACCAGCTTATGGGAAACAGGGGATGGATACTTGAAGAAATAATTACCTACATACTTGAAGGAGATTACGAACTACTCGGACTTTCCGCAACGCTTCCGGGAGCGGAGGAACTTGCTAAATGGATTAATGCGGAGCTGTTCATAGAATCCCTCTGGAGGCCCGTTCCCCTTGAGAGAAAGATTATTCCTCTGAAGAATTTTGAAGGATTTACAAAACTTCCGAAAGATGCATCCAGTGATGAAAAGCTTGCGAACAAGCTTCTCGGGGCATTATACGAGCTTAAAAAGCCCGACGAGCAGGTTATACTCTTCGTTCACAAAAAAAGCGTAGGGTGGAGTATTTTAGAGCTTGCCAATAAAGAAAAGGTGGGCATAATGAACGATACAACACCCTTTGAGAAAGAGGAAAGAAAGGATATAGAAATAGCTTTTCACAATGCGGATGTTCCCAAGGAGGAAAGGGACAAAATAGAAAAGGCCTTCAGGGAAGGAAAACTTCCCGTTCTTGTTGCGACCTCAACGCTCGCTTACGGGGTTAACCTTCCCGCGGATACAGTAATAATAGGTGTAAGGGGAGTGAGGGACAGAAAAACGAGAAAGGTTTACGTATATCCCGAAACCCTTGATATTCTCCAGATGGAAGGAAGAGCGGGAAGGCTCGGGATAAAAGAGAAAGGATTTTCCTACATTCTTCCATACGGTCTTAGGGAAGATGAGCTCGTAAAGGAAATAAACGAAAAACTCAATGAAGAGTTCAAGCCGTATCTGAGAGAAGCACTCCTTTCGGAGGAAAGAAAAAGGGTTCTTAGCCTCTTTATTCTGGTTGGATATCTTCACGAAGGGGAAAACTTCAGGGGTTTTCTTGAGAGAACTTACTCCCTGCGGGAACTTGCTTACTCATCTTACATAGATGAGGTTTATAACTGGCTAAAAGAAAAGGGGTATATAGAAGGGGGAAAGTTGTCCGATAAAGCCCTGTTCTGCATACGTTCTGGAATGCCCCCCGTAAATTACGAGGAGTTTTTAAGGAGGAAAAAGCTCGGGCTTGATACACTGGTTTACATCAGGCCTCTTCTCTTTACAAAGCGCTTTGACGGACTTTACGACTTTGTAAAGAAGGGTGAAACTTTTGAAGAAGACAATGCCTATATAAAGGAAAAACTTCTTCCCTGCGGAGCGGAGTGCTTTTCGGATAACACCCACCAGTTTCTCTTTTATATAGAAGGGTTAACCTTCAAGTATAGAAATATTCAGAACCCTCCGGGTGAGTTTTCTTATCTGGGAACGGATGTGCTTCACCTTCTCAGGAGTTTACTTGAAATAAAAGACATAGGAGACCTTGAGCTCACCCCTAAAGATATGATTGAGATTGCACAGGCCATTAAATACGGTCTCACTCCCGATTACACCTCCCTCGGGGGGATAAAAGGTATAGGACATATCAGAGCTAACCTTTTAAAAAGGGTTCTTTACTATGAGAACATACAACCCCCGGAGATAGGCTCTCCCGTTGAGGAGCTAATTGAAAAACTAATCGGCCATTTCGGAAGTGAAGAAACTTTAAGAAGGTATATGCTTGAGATTCTCACCTCGGATAGACTGCGCACCGTTGAACCTACATCAAGAGCAAGAAGAGAGATTAACGCGGTTATGAATATCCTCCGAAGAAACAGAGAAGGTTTCTTAATAGACGATAAAATTCTTTTCACGATGGGTGTTTTCCTCTTGGGAGCGGACGCAATAAGGATGAAGAAAAAAGAGCTTATAAGGGAAGTTTTTAATTATCAAAAGATAGAGTTCTAATCTCACCTAAAGGACAATCTCAACGAGCTCACCGACTTCTTTATATCCTTCCCTCCTCACGTCTATATAGTTTTCAGTGAGTAATCTGTTTTCCTCTATGACTACCGCTCTTAGTTTTCTTCCCTTATTTTTTTCGTAGAATGCTTTTCTTTTCTCTTCATCAAGCTCCTTGAGAAGCTTCACCCTTTCCTTTTTAACTCTTTCGGGAACCTTAGGTTTTAACTTGCTTGCCTTTGTATTCGGTCTGTCGGAGTAAGGGAATATATGCATATAGGCTATAGGGTTTCTCTTTAAGAACTCGTAAGTTTCCTCAAATTCCTTTTCACCTTCCGAGGGAAATCCTACTATCACATCCGTTCCTATTGAGCTTTCAGGCCTTTTTTCCACTATATAGTTAACAACTTCTTCGTATTCCTCTCTTGTGTAACCCCTGTCCATTAACTCAAGTATTCTGTTTGAACCGCTCTGAAGGGAAAGGTGAAAGTGAGGTGCAATCTTCTCTTCCGAGGTTATGAGTTCAAGGAGTTTTTTATCCATTTCCTTTATGTGCATTGATGAAAGTCTTATGAGTTCAATGCCCTCTATTTTTAGAAGTTCCTTCAAGAGCTCATAAAGGGTATAGCCTCTATCCCATCCGTATTGGGATAGCTGTGTTCCCGTGAGAACGACTTCCTTAAATCCCCTTTCCGCCAGAGCTTTTACCTGTTGAATCACCCTTTCCTTCGGAACGCTCCTTACCTTACCCCTTGCGAAGGGAATAACGCAGAAGGTGCAAAACTTATTGCACCCCTCCTGAACCTTCAGGAAAGGCCTCACACCCTCAAAGTAGAGAACGGTATCGTAGTTTTTTACCTCATTCTCCCTGAATATTTCACCTACCAGAACCTTTTTTTCCCTCTTTTCTAAGAATTCCTCAACAATTTTGACTATCTCCGATTTGTGGGTGTTTCCTACAACAAGGTCAACCTCTTTGAGATTTGCAAGAGCCTTAGGATTAACCTGTGCATAACAACCTGTTGCTACAACCACCGCCTTAGGATTTCTCCTTTTTGCCCTGTATATAGCCTGCCTTGAAGAACGGTCTCCGCCCACGGTTACTGTGCACGTATTTATAACGTATACATCCGCTATATCTTCAAAATCAACGATTTTATAACCTTTTTCCATAAACTTTGCTCTCATAAGGTCGGTATCAAACTGGTTCATCCTGCATCCCAGCGTCTCAAAGGCGACTTTCATAAGAATTTAAAATATAGATAAATGCTGAAGCTTTTTCTTTTAATTCTTCTGCTTATAATCTTCAATATCCTTTTTTCCCTCTACTCCCTCAGGCAATGGAAAGAATACACGGAGATGTATTTCCTGTATACGAAGTTAATGCGGGATAATTCGGCTCTCCTCAAAAAGGTAGAAGAAAGGTTAAACTACGAAGAACTCATAAGGTATGCCCGAAAAAAGGGCTTTAAAGATATTACCCCCGAAGATATCAAAGGATTTTTAGAGATATATCAACCCAGCGGGAAGAGTGAATGATTGAACCGGAAGATATAAAGTCAACACCCTCAACCGCATAAAGCTCCAAGTTTTCAAGGGTTATATTACCGGAAACCTCAATAAGTGCACGTCCGTTTATAAGCTCTATAGCTTTCCTAACATCTTCAGGGGAAAAATTGTCAAGCATAATGATATCAACCTTTAAATCAAGGGCTTCCCTTAGCTCTTCAATGCTTTCAACCTCAACCTCTATTTTGTAAAATGGGGAAATCTTTTCCCTTACCCTATTTACAGCTTCTTTTAGTCCTCCCGCAACCTTTTTATGGTTGTCCTTTATTAAAACCATATCGTATAAAGCAAACCTGTGGTTAGTGCCCCCTCCTATTCTAACCGCGTATTTTTCAAATAATCTAAAGCCGGGTGTTGTTTTTCTCGTATCAAGTATTCTTATGCCTTTCTTCTCAAGCTTTTTAACAAATTTCTTTGCGGTTGTAGCTATACCCGAAAGTCTCTGAAGCAGGTTAAGGGCTGTCCTTTCTCCCATCAATATACTCCTCGCATTTCCTTCAAGGGTTGCCAAAACTTCCCCCTTTTTAAACTCCTCTCCTTCCCTCTTTTTGAAATTAACCTTCACATCTCCGAGAATGTTAAAAAGCTCAATAACAAAAGGGGAACCTGCGAGAACTCCGTCCTCTTTGGCCTTTATAACCGCCTCGGTCTTCTCTCCCCTGTATATACCCTCCGTTGTTATATCTCCCGTTCCTATATCTTCATTTAGAAACTCTATGAGTTTCTCCCTTACGAGAAGTTCGTTCATCTTCGGATGGTGGGGGTGGAGGGAGTCGAACCCTCACGGGCTTAAAGCCCAGGGGATTTTAAGTCCCCCGCGTCTGCCAATTCCGCCACACCCCCTTCTAAAGATTTATATTATACTAATAGATAGCTCTCCCCGACAATATAAACCATGCGTGAACCAATCGTAGCGATAGCTACTCCTTACGGTGAGAGTGCTATAGGTATCGTCCGTTTATCGGGAAGGGATGTTCTTAATATAGTAAAGCGTTTTTTCAAAACAAAAGGGGAAATAAAGCCGAGATATGCCCATTTCGGAAGACTATACGATGAAAAGGGTGAGGAACTTGACGAGGGTATACTCATATACTACAAAGCTCCCCACTCCTATACGGGGGAGGATATGGTTGAGCTAAATCTTCACGGAAATCCCCGTATTCTCAGGAAAGCGGTTGAGCTTTTTATAAATGCGGGGGCAAGACTTGCAGAACCGGGTGAGTTTACAAAGAGAGCTTTTCTGAACGGAAAAATGGATTTAACCCAGGCGGAAGCGGTAGCGGAGCTAATATCAGCAAAAACGGAACTGGCAAGAAAGGTAGCACTAAGACAACTACACGGTGAACTCTCAAGATATATAAAACCGTTGAGGGACTCACTTCTTGAGCTTATGGCTTACGTGGAGGCGGATATAGAATTTGCGGAAGAGGATATACCGACCCTCACAAAGGAACAGGTTCTTGAGATGGTTGACAGGGTTATAAAAGGGATTGATATTCTCCTCAAAACCGCAAAGACCGGAAGAGCCATAAGGGAGGGAATAAAGCTCGCCCTTGTCGGAAAGCCCAACGTCGGAAAATCCTCCCTTTTCAACGCTCTCCTAAAGGAAGAGAGAGCTATTGTTACGGACATAGCGGGAACTACGAGGGATTACATAGAGGAGACCTTAAACCTGAAAGGGGTTCCCGTAAGACTTGTGGATACCGCTGGAATAAGGAATACAAATGACCCGGTTGAGAAGATAGGTGTTGAAAGAAGCAGGAAAAAAATTGAGGAAGCGGACCTTATACTTTTTGTGGTGGATGTAAGCGAGGAACTCACCGAAGAAGATTTTAAAATTTACGAGGAAATTAAGGACAAACCTCATATTATTGTTGCGAATAAAGTTGATAAAGGAATAAAGGCAAACCTTGAAATATTCGGAGAAGAAAATATAATAAAAGTAAGTGCCCTCAAGGGCGTAGGTATAGAGGAGCTATCCGAAAAAATCCTCAATCATGTGGGTGTAAATTTAGGGGAGAATTATAACGTATATATATCCTTAAGACATGAAGCGCTCTTGAAAAAGGCGAAGGGAACCTTGGAGCGCTTCATGAAAGAGTATAAAGAGAGGGATATAAGTCCCGAGATAGTCATGCTTGACATAAGGGAAGCTGCGAATTACCTGGGTGAGATTCTCGGAGATATATCAACGGAGGATGTTCTCGGGAAAATTTTCTCAAACTTTTGTATAGGTAAGTGAGGAGGTAAATATGGCTGAAACTACCCAAACTAAACAGCAGCAACAAGAACTTAAGCTATTTACAAGGGAGGAATTAAAGCAGAAAACCCTCGCAGAGCTTCAAAAGATAGGTAAGGATGTAGGACTCAGCAGAACAACGGGTCTGAAAAAGGAGGAGCTTATAGAGAAGATACTCACGGCTCAACTTGAGAAGAGCGGGCTTGTAAGGGTTGAAGGTGTTCTTGAGATATTACCCGAAGGATACGGATTCCTGAGACTTTCCGAAAACAACTATATGCCGAGCTACAACGACGTTTATGTTGCACCTTCCCAGATAAAGAAGTTCGGTCTGAGAACGGGGGACACCATAAAGGGCTTTGCAAGACTTCCGAGGGAGAACGAGAAATACAAGGCGTTAATAAGGATGGAATCGGTAAACGGACTTCCGCCGGACCCGGAAATACTCAGGAAAAGACCCCAGTTTGAAAAATTAACACCCCTCCATCCTATGGAGAGGTTCAAACTGGAATATGACCCGAGTGAGCTCTCAACAAGGGTGGTTAGTCTTATAGCCCCCATAGGTAAAGGCCAGAGGGGATTAATAGTAGCTCCGCCAAAGGCGGGAAAAACCGTTCTACTTCAAAAAATAGCCTTAGCAATCATACATAACCACCCCGAGGTTTACCTTATCATTCTCCTGATAGACGAAAGACCCGAAGAAGTTACGGAGATGAGAAGGATTGTGAAGGATAAGGCGGAAGTTGTAGCTTCCACCTTTGACGAGCCTCCCGAGAGACATATGCAGGTTGCGGAAATCGTTGTTGAAAAGGCTAAAAGAATGGTAGAGCTTAAAAAGGATGTGGTAATTCTTATGGACTCGCTTACCCGTTTTACAAGGGCTTCAAATGCGGTGACACCTCCGACGGGAAGGGTTCTCACGGGAGGTATTGAAATAACCGCTTTCCAAAGACCGAAGAAGTTCTTCGGAGCTGCGAGAAACATAGAGGAAGGCGGAAGTCTTACTATAATAGCTACCGCACTCGTAGAAACGGGTTCAAAGATGGACGATGTAATATACGAAGAGTTCAAGGGAACGGGTAATATGGAGATACACCTTGATAGAAGACTTATGGAAAGAAGAATATTCCCCGCAATAAATATAGAGAAATCGGGAACAAGAAAAGAGGAACTTCTCCTTGAACCTTGGGAGCTCCAGAGGGTATGGGTTCTCAGGAAGTTCCTCTCAACCATGGACCCCGTTGAGGCTATGGAGTTTCTCCTTGATAAACTGAAGAGATTCAAGACAAACGAGGAGTTCCTCAAAGCTATGAACGCTTGAACTTGAAAGGGATTTATAATAACTTTTTTATCTTGCGAGGAGGTAAAGGATGAAGAAAGGAATACACCCCGAGCTAAAACCCACAACTTTTGTATGCGGTTGCGGAAATACCTTTACCCTTCTCTCAACAAAAGGGGGAACGGTGTATCTTGAAGTATGCAATCAATGCCATCCCTTCTACGCGGGCAAGCTAAGGATAAAACCCGCCTATTACGAGATGCAGAAAGAACTGGAAGGAGGTAAAGCACAAGAGTAAACCATGCTAAAGGAAGCTCTACTCTCAAAGCTTGACAAAATCCGTGAGAGGTATAGAAAACTTCAGGAGGAGTTAACAAAACCGGAAGTCGTAAAAGATGTGGAAAAGTATAAGAAGCTCAGCAAGGAACTGAAAGAACTTCAGGAAATTAACGAGCTTTACGAAAGGTATAAAAAGCTCCAGGAAGAGCTGAAGGAACTAAAAGAAATACTCAGAAGCGGGGATAAGGATTTAAGAGAGCTTGCCGAGGAAGAGATTGAGAGAATCTCGCAGGAACTCGGGAAACTTGAGGAGGAACTGAAGGTTCATCTTGTTCCTAAAGACCCCAATGACTCAAAGAACGTTATCTTAGAGATAAGGGCAGGGGCTGGGGGCGAAGAAGCCGCGCTCTTTGCTGCTGACCTATTCAGAATGTATCAAAAGTATGCGGAAGAAAAGGGATGGAAGGTTTCAATTCTTTCCTCAAACAAGACGGGACTCGGCGGATACAAGGAAGTAATAGCCCTTATTGAGGGTGAGGGTGCCTATTCAAGGCTGAAATACGAGAGCGGTGTCCACAGGGTTCAAAGGGTTCCCGTAACCGAGAGCGGAGGAAGGATACACACCTCAACCGCAACCGTGGCCGTTCTCCCCGAGGTGGGGGAAGAAGAAATAAAGATAAAACCTGAAGATTTAAAGATAGAAACCTTCAGAGCTTCGGGTGCAGGCGGACAGTATGTAAACACAACCGAGACAGCGGTCAGGATAACTCATATACCGACGGGTATAGTTGTTCAGTGTCAGGATGAGCGTTCCCAGTTCCAAAACAAGCAAAAGGCTTTAAAGATTTTATACGCAAAACTGAAGGATTACTATGAAAGGAAAAAACAAGAAGAGATAGCGAAAGAAAGGAGGGAGCAGGTCGGAACGGGTGAAAGAAGTGAAAAAATAAGAACATACAACTTCCCCCAGAACAGGGTAACTGACCACAGGATAAATCTTACGCTTTACAAGCTTCAGGACATCCTTGAGGGAAAGCTTGACGAGATTATAGACGCGTTAAGGGCTAAAGAACTTGAGGAAAAGCTTCAAAAGGTAGAAGCGGAAAGTTAATCCTTTAGGGGTATGCTTATACGTAGCTCTTCGGTCTCACTTTCTCTTCTTATATCCACATCTATCTTCTCCGCATCAAAATAAGGATACTTTGAGAATACGTTCATAAGGTCTCTTTTAATCTCGTTGACAATCTTCGGCGGGATTCCGCTTCTTTCGTATGTTAAAATCACCTGAAGCCTTTTTTTGGCCACATCTTTACTTTTTGTTTTAAACAGTCCGAACAAATTAAGCACCTCCGAATAGCTTGCTGAGGAAACCTTTCTTCTCACCGTATCGCTTTAGAGGAACATCTTCTCCCATTACCCTGCGGGCTATATCCATTATAGCTTTTGATGCAGGAAAGTCCCTGTGAAGAACTATGGGCTCCCCTCTATTTGTAAAATCAATAAGTTTCGGCTCTTCGGGAATAATTCCTATCAGCGGAGCTTTGAGTATGTCAACTATATCCTCCACGGACAACATCTCCCCCTTTTTCACCATATTCCACTTAATTCTATTTACAATAATCGCATATTCATTCTTCTCCCTGCTCTCAAGGAGCCCTATTACGCGGTCCGCATCCCTTATGGAGGAAACTTCGGGATTCACCACTATAAATGCCTTATCCGCGGGTTCCGAAGCTATTTGAAAACCTTTCTCTATACCTGCGGGGGAGTCTATGAGTATGTAATCGTATTTTCCCGACTCCTTCATTTCCCTTACCATACCGACCCATTTCTTTATATCAACAACGTCCTTGTTAGCCCTCTGATTTGCGGGAAGAAGCCATAAATTCAGACCCCTTTTGTCTTTTACAAGAGCCTTCTCGTAAGGAACCCTTCCCTCAAGAACGTCAAGAACATCGTAAACTATCCTGTTTTCAAGTCCGAGAATCATATCAAGATTTCTTAAACCTATATCCGCGTCAATAAGTAAAACCCTTTTACCGAGTTCGGACAAAGCAACACCTAAATTTGCGGTAACCGTTGTTTTTCCTACGCCTCCTTTTCCCGAAGTAATCACTATAACCTCTGCCATCTTTCCGCTCCCTCTATAGGTTCAAGTATAATCCTTCCACCTTCAAGTTTTGCAATCTCGGGATATCCGGGGGAATTTCTGTCCTCATCTTCAAGGATAGCCATTCTTTTACCTATTTGTATCATCTGGGGTTCCATGATAAGCGCGACTACTACGGCTTCCTCATCTCCTATAATCCCCGCCCTTGCTATACCCCTTAATCTACCCATGATAATTATGTTTCCTCCCGCTACCACTTCCGCATCTCTGTTTACATCTCCCAGGACAAGAATATCGCCCTGATGTTCAATCCTTTGACCAGCCCTTAATGTTTTATTTACTATTAAAAGTCTTCTGTTTTCGCTTTTTCCTTGAAAGTTAAGAGGACAGTTTTTTATTGCATCTTCCAGCTTTTTCCTTTCTTCCTCGGTTAAAATCTCCGGATTTTCTATGACAACTATACTTCCTTCAAAGATTTTATTGTTGAGCTTTCTTTTTACTTCATCTATAAGGCTCTCTATGTTTCCCTTTTCCTTTATCCGTATGTATACAACGGGTGCCGTCTTTCCCTTTATCTCAATCACCTTGATGTATATTTTAAAATAAAGCCTATGGAAAAATTTGTGCTGGATACAAGTGTGTTCACGAACCCCGATATATACAAAACCTTTGAAGAAGACCAGACGGGTGCGGTTGAAAACTTTATCCACCTTGCCCTTAACTCGGGAGCTGAGTTTTACATGCCGACATCGATATACGATGAACTTAGGAAGATACTTGATGTGGGCGAACTCTGGGCTGAGTTTGAGATGGTTGTAAAGATAAGGTCTCCGAGGAGATTTAAATTAACCATTCCGGCGGATTTCTTATATGAACTTATTGACGAGATAAGATACAGGATTAATAAAGGATTGAGAATAGCAGAAGAGCATACGAGAGAGGCAAGCGCTTGTGATGATGTCGGAAAGCTTATAAACAAGCTAAGGGAAAAATACAGGGAGGCACTCAGACAGGGTATTATTGACAGTAAGGAAGACGTTGACGTTTTACTGCTTGCTTATGAGCTTGATGGAATTCTGGTTTCCGCGGATGAGGGACTGAGGAAGTGGGCGGACAAGATAGGAATAAAACAGATAGAGCCTAAATTCTTCAGAAACATTCTTGAAAGTTTAATAAAGCACAGAACAGCAAAGGGAAGTTAATATATCTTTCCGAGAAGGGCTTCCTTTACCGCTTTTTCTATGCTTTCCGCATCTATACCTACAAGCTTCCTCAGTATATCCTGCTTTCCGTGTTCTATGAACCTGTCCGGAATTCCCAAGTTTACAACTCTCTTCATTATGCCCTTTCTTGCAAAGAATTCAAGGACTCCGCTTCCGAAGCCCCCTACAACCGTATTGTCCTCAACGGTTATAAACAGTTCGTATCTTGATGCTAGTTCTTCCAGCATCTTCTCATCCATTGGTTTCACAAACCTTGCGTTAACTACTCCCACCTTTATTCCTTCTTTGAGGAGCCTTTCCGCAGCGGTAAGAGCCTGGTATACGGGATAGCCTACCGCAAGAATAACCGCATCTTCACCCTGTATGAGCTCTTCCCACGTTCCTATCTCAATTTTGTTGAACCCTTCCGTAGGAACACCGTAGGCTGCACCCCTTGGATATCTTAAAGCAAAGGGCTTTCCGCTGTATATACCCGTATAAAGAAGGTCTCTGAGTTCCTGGTCGTCCTTAGGAGCACAGACGACCATGTTAGGAATGCATCTCAGGTATGAGAGGTCAAAAACGCCGTGGTGGGTAGGACCGTCATCTCCTACAAGACCGGCCCTATCTATTGCAAAGGTAACGGGAAGGTTTTGGAGAGCCACATCGTGAATCACCTGGTCGTAAGCCCTCTGTAGGAAGGTTGAGTAATAGGCCGCAACGGGTCTCATTCCTTCCGCCGCAAGTCCTGCGGCAAATGTGCAGGCGTGCTGTTCAGCTATACCCACGTCAAAGAATCTGTCGGGAAAGCGTTTTGCAAACTCAACAAGTCCGGAGCCCTCCTTCATAGCCGGTGTAATCGCAACTATCTTTTCATCCTTTTCCGCAAGTTCAACGAGCGCTTTACCGAAAATGGAGGTCCATGTAGGCGGAGAGCTCTTTTTTATAATCTCTCCCGATTCAACCTTGTAGGGGGCAACACCGTGCCACTTTACGGGATTCTCCTCAGCCGGTTTGTATCCTTTACCCTTTTTCGTATAAACGTGAAGGAGAACGGGGCCTTTTATATCCTTTACGTTTTTGAGTGTGTCTTCAAGGGAAGGAAGGTTGTGGCCGTCTATCGGACCTATGTAGTTAAATCCGAGTTCCTCAAATAAAACACCGGGGGAGATTATCCCTTTCAGGAACTCCTCGGTTAGTTTCATAAGCCTCAGGGGTGTTTCTCCGAAATGCTGGAGGAAGGATTTTATCTTCTGTCTCGTTTCTTGAACAAAGTGTCCGCTTATTATTCTGTTGAGATAGGTTGAGATGGCTCCTACATTTGGGGATATGGACATCTCATTATCATTAAGGATGACTATGAATTTATCGGGTCTTATATGTCCCGCATTGTTCAAGGCCTCGTATGCCATTCCTGCGGTGAGTGCCCCGTCCCCTATAACCGCAACCACGTAGTTGTCCTTTTCCCCTTTTAGGTCTTTTGCTATTCTGAAGCCGAGCGCTGCGGAGATTGAGGTTGAACTGTGTCCCGCTCCGAAGGCGTCGTAAATACTTTCTTCCCTTCTGAGGAAACCGGAGATACCTTTATACTGCCTCAGCGTCGGAAACTCTTCTTTTCTGTCCGTGAGAATTTTCCAGGGATACCCTTGGTGTCCTATATCCCATACTATTACATCCTCGGGAGGGTTGAAAACCCTGAGGAGTGCTATTGTGAGCTCAACAACTCCGAGACCGGGCCCAACGTGTCCCCCGTTTTTTGACGTAACCTGTATTATGTAATCCCTTACCTCTCTTGCGAGCTCCTCAAGTGTTTTATAATCAAACTCTCTCAGGTCCTGAGGCCCTCTATAAGATTTTAAAATCTTATACTTCTCAAGCATAGTGAATAAGTTATTTCCCCATCAGAAGAACATCAATCTCAACAACCATCCGAATGTTACGACCGCAATTACCAGCCCCAGCCCTACAATTCCTATAAGAACGCCCCACTTCCAGTTCAGGTCCTTCTGCTTAATCCACAGCACGGGAAACACACCGAGGGTGTAAAGGGTTAGGAGTATACCGAGCCATTTGTGGGGAAAGAGAAATATGAACGTCGTTTTTTGCTGTATATAGGGGTTTGATGCTTGAGCAAGTCCTGTTATAACCGCAAGAATCAGAAGAACTGAGGAAATTGCGTGATTAAAGAGACCGTGGTGAAGGAAAAAGGTTATGTGTCTCTTGAAGCCGTAATAAACTATATAGCTCAGGTAAGAGACAAATATAAGCCCTACAAGGAAGTAGTTTATAAGGGGATGCAACTTTCCCATAACTTAAAGTTTATCTCATAACTCAGTCTTTAATCCACCTCTCGTTTATCGCGCTTTCAACCTCAACGGGAACCTTTTTCAGTATTATCCTTCCCGCTTGCTTCATGGCCTTTTCAAGGGTTTCCTTTACCTCTTCTGCAATATCCCGTTTACATTCAACCACTATCTCGTCGTGAACAAGGTTAACGAGTTTTGCTTCAAGATTTTTCTTTTTCATCTCCGCATCAAAAAGTAAAACTGCGAGTTTCAGAAGGTCCGCTCCCGTTCCCTGTATAGGGTAATTTACCGCATCGTTAAAGGTTGTTGCCACAAACCTTCTCCCGAGAAGCGTTCTTCCCCTATACTCTCCCTTTTCCTTTAGTTCTTTCTTAACTTTCTCGTGCCAAAGCTTAAAGGCCTTAAAGTTCTTAAAAAATCTGTTTCTGAAAGTTTCGGCTTCTTTTTCGCTTATCTCAACACCGTATCCCGTTCGTGCATACTCTGCAAGTCCTTTCGCGGATATACCGTAGATGAGCCCGAAGTTTATGGCCTTCGCAAGTTGTCTTTCTTCCTTCGTTATTTCATTTTCGCCCTTTCCGAGAACCAGAGAAGCCGTATACCTGTGAAGGTCTTTTCCTTCCCTGAAGGCTCTTATCATCAGCTCCTCATTCACGTATTCCGCGGCAATTCTTAACTCAATCTGGGAAAAATCCGCTATTACAAAGGTGTTTCCTTCGGGAGCTTTAAATATATTCCTTTCCTCCCTGGGAACGTTTTGAACATTCGGCTTGAGAGAAGACATCCTTCCCGTAACAGCTCCTATCTGCTTGAACTCGGGATATAACCTTCCGCCTTTTAGGTTTTCCTTTATTTCCTTGAACTTATCGGAAAGTTTTTTTAACTTCCTTATCTCAAGGAGAAGCTTTACGGGTTCAACGTGAGTGTAAGAAGAAAGCACTTTATCGTCTGTTGATACATTTCCTTTTTGGGTTTTCGGAAGGTTTAGTTTATACTTTGAGGTAAGCAGCTGTCCCACCTGCTTCGGGGAAAAGGGGTCAACCCTGAATTTTATCAGGAATTCCTGAACCTTTTTCTGGATTTTTCTTTCAAGCTCTTTGAGTGTAGACTCAAGGGTTTCTGTATCAACCGGAATGCCGTTTTTCTCAAGCTTTACAACCTCTTTCACAAAGGCCATCTCAACTATGGCCACGGGACTTTTGAGGCCGAATATCCTCGCCGTTCGCGTTTTCAGAAGTTCTTCCCCTCTTTCTCCCTCAAGCTCGTTTAGCATATCCCTGAGTTTCGGGAAAAGCTCTCTCAGGACGTCAACATCTT
Organism: uncultured Aquifex sp.; assembly: GCA_964425585.1. Classification (GTDB taxonomy): domain Bacteria; phylum Aquificota; class Aquificia; order Aquificales; family Aquificaceae; genus Aquifex. Next base: position 15,431 of record CAYRMG010000007.1, read on the forward strand.
TGGCGGCATAATTTAGTTGAGCATCGGAAAGAACGGGAGCTCCCCAGTCCGACAGCTGATAACTCTTGTCAAGGGTGTAGCCGAGCAAGTTTCCGACAAGGTGGTTAAGGGAGTGTCTCTCGTATCCGAGGAGAAAGCTCGCAATCATAGTGTCAAAAGTGGTAAGGGGTTCTATTCGGTAATTAAGAAGATAATGGAGGTCAAACTTAAGGTTGTGTCCTATTATTCCCTTACCCGATATCAGCTTTCTCAAGGGTGTTATATCCGTTATCTCGTAAAGGTCTATAACGTAGGTTTTTTCATCGTCTCCTATTTGAACAAGCCTTATTTCACTACCTGCGGTTTCGGTGTCAAGGTATAGGTATGGTGCCTTTTCAAGTTTCCTGCAGGCCTCTTTTAGTCCGGTTTCGCCGGTTATATACTCAAAATCCATAACTAAAAAATAGTTTAAAAGGGACTAAGCGCTGCAGGCCTCACACTCTTCTATATCAACAAGGGACTTGCTCCTGAGGTAGTATACGGTTTTGAGTCCGAGCTCCCAAGCAAGCTCGTAAAGTCTTGAAAGTGTAGGCCCGTCTATGTTTTGGGGGTCTACAAAGAGATTAAGGCTTTGTGCCTGGTCTATCCATTTTTGCCTTACGGCTGCGGCTTTTATAGTCCAGGTGTGGTCTATTGTGTAGGCGGTCTTATAATGCCAGTAATACTTGTCAACTTCCGGAGGAACCTGCGGGAGTATTCCGCTCATGTTTTCCTCTTTGTAATACCTTGCAAAAACGGGGTCAATGGAAGGAGTTGCTCCGAGGATAAGGGAAGTTGAGCCCGTAGGCATCAGGGCAAGGAGGTAGGCATTTCTTATTCCGTGTTTCTTGATTTCTTCCGAGAGCTCCCTCCAAGGGAGGTTATTTCCGTTCTGCCTTGAGTTTTCTTCTATCTCTTGAATACTTCTCCCGAAGAGTATACCCCTGCTCCAGTCGGAACCATCAAAGAGGGGATACTTACCCCTTTCCTTTGCGAGCTCAAGGGAGCCTTTAAGTGCGTAAAATGCGATTAGTTCAAATAATTTATCCGCAAACCTTAGGTGTTCTTCGCTTTCCCACTTTATACCGTTCTTTACAAGACAGTAGTGGTAATTTGATACGCCTATTCCGATAGCCCTGAAACGTTTATTCGTATATTCCGCCTCGGGTATAGCGTAAAAGTTCATCTCTATGACGTTATCAAGCATCCTGACGAGAACGGGAAGAACTTCCTTTATTTCTTCTTCGGTGTGAACTTTTCCGAGATTCACGGAACCTAAGTTGCACACGGGGAGGTTTCCCGCCTCCTTTTTGTAGAGGATTTCCCCTGTTTTTTTATCAAGAACGGGCTTTTCGTGTTTTGAAACGGACATCGTTTGAATTATCTCGTGGCACAAGTTGCTTGAGTAAACCATCCCGATATGCTTGTTGGGGTTTTTTCTGTTTGCTTCGTCCCTGAAGAATATGTATGGCTCTCCCGTTTCAAAGGCTACAGTGAGGAGTCTCTTCCAGAGTTCAAAGGCATTCACCCTTTTCTTTGCAAAATCGGGGAGCTTCTCCTCAAGGTATGTATACCACTTCTCAAATTCCTCACCCCAGAAGTCTTCCAAACCTTTTGGTTCAAGTATTTCCCTTGAACCGTCTTCCTTTATACCTACGTAGTAATGGCTTCCGGAAAGGGGCTTAATTTCCTTAAACTTTCCGTTGTAAAGTTCCCTTGTTATATACTGTCTTGCCCAGTAGGGGTCCATAAGAGTCCAGTCTTCCCTCTTTTTTAGCCTTTTCATAAAGAGGTCGGGAATTGATACCGCGGGATGTATGTCGTGAGCCTTTTTTCTCTCATCCCCTACGTTTGTTTTTACCTCCAGAAAATCAAGTATATCCTTGTGCCATATATCAAGGGTGATGGAGGCGGAGCCTTTTCTCATCCCAAGCTGGTCAACGTAGGTCATAGTATCGTTTATGAGTTTTACCACGGGTATCACTCCGCTTGAAGCTCCTTTGAACTTCCTTATGGGTGCACCCATTGCCCTTATCTTTCCGAGATATATGCCGAGCCCTCCCGCAAACTTTGATATCATTCCCGCCTTCTTTATATTGTCAAAGATGTCGTAAAGGTCGTCATCAACGGTAAGGACAAAGCATGAAGAAAGCTGGGGAAAGGGTCTTCTTGCATTCATAAGGGTAGGTGTGGCCACCGTAACCTTATGGGAAGATAAAACATCGTAAAATATCTTTGCCCATTTTAGTCTTTCTTCTTTCTTTTCGGGAACAGCAAGGGTCATGGCAATTAACATATACATCTCTTGAGGTAACTCTATAACCCTTCCCTCTTCATCCCTTACGAGATATCTATCGTAGAGAATTTTTATGCCCGTGTATGTGAAAAGCATATCCCTTTCGGGTTTTATGTATCTCGCTAACTGGTAAAACTCTTCTTCGGTGTAGTTCTCAAGAAGATACTCCCCGTATATACCCCTCTCCGCGTATTCTTTTACAAACTTGTAGAAGTTTTTCCTGTTGTAGGGTTTATACTTTCCGAGGTCATCCTTGAGGGAATACCCCCTTATGTGGGCTACGTCCTTGTAAAGGTCGTAAAGGAGGAGTCTGGCCGCTGTATAGGTCCAATCGGGTCTTTCGGGGGATACCTTTTCGGCCGCTGTCTTTATGAGAAGCTGCTGAATTTCCTTCGTCGTTATCCCGTCCCTGAACTGTATATGAGCATCCGCTTCAAGCTCAAGGGGGTCAACGTTTAAGCCCTCGCAGGCAAACTTTATGGCTATCCTTATCTTGTTTATATCAAGCTTTTCCTTTCTTCCGCTTCTTTTTATAACGTGCATAGTCATGGAATAGGATTTTATTCCGAAACCCGGTTAACCTTCCTGTGAGTTATCATCGGCTTTCGGAAGTTCTTTATAAACTTTCATTTTTTGACCTATCTTTCCTCGGTATACTTGTTTACAACGTTAAGAATGAAATCGTGAAGCATTCTGTTTCCCGCTACTATATCAGAGATACCGAAAGGGTCTCCTTTTAGGGTGTAAAATCCCCCCGCTTCTTTGAGTATTACAAGTCCCGCGGTGATATCCCAGGGTTTCATCTCAAACTCCATCATCCCGTCAAATATGCCCTCCGCAAGCATGCATATATCAACCGCAGCCGCTCCGGGTCTCCTAACCGAGCCGACTTCGTAAAAAACTTCCTTGAAAATCTTCAGGTAAATGGATATATCCCTCCTGCTCCTTGAGGGAAATCCGTAAACAACCGCAGCGTGTTTGAGCTCTCCCTTTTCCTTTACCCTTATTCTTTTTCCGTTTTTGTATGCCCCTTTTCCCTTTGAAGCCCAGTAAAGCACGTCAAAGTAAGGAAGGTAAACAGCTCCTACTATAGGTTCATTATCCTTAACGAGACCTACCGAAACAGCAAATATGGGAAATCCCTTTATATAATTTTTTGTCCCGTCAAGGGGGTCTATGAACCATTTGTAAGGACTCTCCGACCCTTCCTTCCCCTTTTCCTCTCCTACAACCTCGTGGTCCGGAAAGAATTTAAGGATTATCTCCTTTATCCTATCCTCCGAGGTTTTATCAACGTAGCTCACAAAGTCCTTTTCTCCCTTTTCTTCTATGTTTTCAAGCTCAAGCTTTCCGAAATTTTCCTTTAATACCTGTCCACCCGCAAGAGCTGCCAGTTTTGCAACTTCAAGGAGTTTTTCAAGGTTTTCCATAGGAATAATGAATACCACACTTAGGTTGAGAAGGTAAACGTGATTATACCTTCCTGTATCTCATTACTCTCAATCTTTTCAAAGCGAAGCTTTCTGACAAATTTGAGTATATAGTTATCTATTTCCGCTACTCCGCTCCTCCGGATTAATACAGCCTTTATAACTTTACCGTCCGGGTCAACGTAAATCTTTACAGCTACACGGGAGGGAAATTCCTCAACCTTAAAGGTAGGAGGCGGAGGAACGTAGGTGAGCTTCCTGCTTCCGGTTTTTATCTTTACAGCTTTTTTAGTAAGAACCGCGGAAATTTCCCCTATTTCCTTTTTTAATTCCCTTCTTTTTCTCAGTCTTTCCTTTATCTTTTTTTCAAGTTCCGGGAGTATTGATACCTCTTTTCTTCTCCTCTTTTCAACCTTTATCCCTTCTTTTTTAACGACTTTCGCGGATTTTTTCCTTGAATGTTTTACCTTCTTTCCTCCGCTCTTTTTCGGCTTTATTTCAACGATTTTAACCTCAAGGGGCTTATACTCGGGCATAGATACGGAGCTGTGGGCAAAAATGTAAAAGGAAAAGAGCTTCAAAAGGATGAGATTTATAAGAACCGAAACGGTAAAGTAGAGAATTTTCTCAACAGCTTTCACTAAATTAAAGATATCCCGCTTCAACACCTATGCACGCGTTGTAAATTATCTTTATCCTGTCCTTATACTTTTCTATAACTTCGGGATTTTCCGCCCCCGGCTGAAACCATACGCACTTTGCACCAACCTCAATGGCTTCCTTTATAACCTCTTCCGCGTGGGCGGGATTTCTGTAAACGTTTACTATGTCTATGGGCTCGGGAATATCTTTTAATGAAGGGAGAACCTTTATTCCGAATATCTCCTGTCCCGCGTATCTCGGATTTACGAGGTATATCTTATGCATCCCTTTTTTTACCACCTTCTCCGTTGTATAGTAAGAGGGTCTTTCGGGTTTCGGGGATATTCCGACAACCGCAATTACTTTGGAGTTTTTTAACGTTTCAAATGCCTCATCTACATGCTGAACCATTATTTACCTCCTTCGGATTTTTTTAAATATTTTAAAGGAATATATGAAGACGCTTATAATCGGAGGGCCGACAGCTGTAGGAAAGTCGGAAATAGCCTGCGAGGTTGCGAAAAGATTAGGGGGAGAGATTATAAGTGCGGACAGTATGGCTGTCTACAAACATATGGACATAGGAACGGCAAAACCCCTTGAGTGTATGAAACAGGTGCCTCACCATTTAATAGATGTTGTTGAGCCGGGCGGATACTTTGACGCAAAGATTTTTGAAGAAAAAGCCGGAGAACTTATACGGGATATAAAAGAAAGGGGAAAAGTTCCGATAGTTGCAGGAGGAACATACCTTTACATACAAGCCTTGATTTACGGAATTGACGATACCCCTAAGCCCGATTGGAATTTGAGGAATAAACTTTACAAAATTGCGGAAAAAAGGGGTAGGGAGTATTTATACAAAAAGTTAAAAGTTGTAGACAGAGCATACGCGGAAAAGATACACCCGAATGACCTCAGGAGGACTGTGAGAGCTTTAGAGGTGTTTATAAACTCGGGAAGACCTTTCTCGTCCTTCCACAGCTGGGGAAAACCGAAAATTGATTTCGTAGGTATTTACCTGAAGAGAAATATTAAAAATCTATACAAAAGAATAGAAGAAAGGATAATGGATATGGTAAGGCGGGGACTTCTTGATGAAGTGAAGAAACTTCTTGAGATGGGTTATGAAAACTTCTTAACTTCCGGACAGGCAATAGATTACAAGGAATTTATTCCCTGTGCTAAAGGGGAAAGACCCCTGGAAGAATGTATAAGAGAGGCTGTAAAGAACACCAAGGAGCAGGCAAAAAGGCAAATCAGATGGTTCAGGAAGCAAAACTGGGAAGAGATAGACCTTGACCTGTTGACGAAGGAAGAAGCGGTAAGGAGAATTATCTCTATTTACAATAAACTTAAGGTATGAAGATACTTTGGGCACCCTGGAGAAGGGCTTACGTTGAGAATGTGGATAAGATAGAGGGTTGTTTTCTTTGCCATGCCCTTGAGCAACCTCCCGAAAGATGGAGGGATGTATTGCTGGTTCATAAAGGAAAAAGGGCTTTCATTATTCTGAATAAGTATCCCTACAACACGGGACACCTTATGATTGTTCCAACAAAGCACACGGGAGAATATAAGGAAATAGATGATGAGACGGCTCTTGAGATGCACGAACTCCTGAAAGCGGTTCTTGAAGCTCTAAAAAGGGAGTATAGACCTCACGGTTTTAACGTGGGTTATAACTTCGGAAGGTCTGCGGGTGCGGGTCTTGAGGAGCATATACATCTTCACGTAGTTCCGAGATGGAACGGAGATACGAATTTTATGCCCGTTATCGCAGGAACAAAAGTTATCTCGGAAGATTTATACAGCACATACGATAGGGTGAAAAGGGCTCTTGATGAGGTTCTCAATAAAGGAAGGAGCGTTTAAACCTACCTTTATAAACTATGTTTATTCCGAGCTTTTTCAGAAAATCTATAAACTCCCCGTATCTCCATATACGGTTATCACAGAGGATTATCGTTCCTTTATCGGAATGCTGCCTTACAAGTCTCCCGACCCCTTGGCGAAATCTTATGTATGCCTTTCTCCTCTGGTATAGGAAAGGGTCTTCCCCTATACTTCTCAGGTAATTGAGTCTGAAGTGGGTGAGCGGGTCACTCGGATTTTCAAAGGGAAGTTTTGCCATAAGTATACCCTTTTCTCCTTTTACATCAACACCTGTCCACAGGCTGTCAAGTCCAGCTATAGCCTTTATGTTTCCCCTCCTCAGTTGTTCAATCAGAAGGGTTAAGCTTTCCTTTCCCTGAATGCCTACCTCTTTCCCCTGATTTTCAAAAAGTTTTAAATGCTCCCTGTTTGTAAGCAGAACGAGAACTTTATCGTATTTATCCATCAGTATATAAAAGCCCTGCATCAATTTATCCTTCCAGTCTTCCCTTTTCGGATTCGTGTTCTCTATAATTATCGTTGAATCCGTATAGTCGTAGTTATGCTCAAGAACGTAGTAATTTCCCGTGATACCCGTCGTGAGGTATATATCTTCGGGGTCAACGGTTGCGGATGTGAGAATTACGGCTTTGTAATCATAGGGGTCAAGAATATTCCGCGGGAATATCTTAAAAGCCTCTATTCGGTAGTTGTAGTTATTCAGCTTCCTGCTCCATTTTCTCGCTATCTTAAATCCTACCTCTTTTCGGGCTTCGGTCATGAGTTCTATAAACTCCCTTAGTTTCGTAAGTTTTCTCTCGTAATAATTAAACTTCTTTACAAGGTCTATAAGCCTTTTTTCTTCCTCATCATAGTCCTTATACCCGGCGTTTACTTTATCAAGAACTTCCTTGGGAAGTATATAGGTTCTTTCAAGGAACTCCTTGAAGGCTATGCTCACCATAAGTCTTTCACCGATTGCCTTCTCAAGTTCCTTTTTTACCTTTTCCCTAAGTTTGTTGAGGTATGACTTTAAGGGTATGTATATGAACTCTTTCAAAAGGGGAGCGTAAAATTCCGGATTTTTTAAAGGCTTTTCCGTTTCATCTTCGGAAAACTCTCCGGCAAAGTTATTTATAAAAAACTCCTCAGCTCTCAGATTTATCTCTTCACCGAGGAGTTTCCCGATTCCCTGTTCAATTTCTTTGAGCCAATACAGGGTTATGCCTACCCTCGTTGCGTGGGTGAGATATCTGTCAAGCTCGTGGGCTTCATCTATAACGAGAACCCTGTTTTCCGTATCAAACTCCCTCAAAGCCAGAAGTGAATGGTTTACCACGAGAATGTCCGCATCCGCTTCCCTTCTTTTTAACTTGCTCCAGTAATAACAATCCCATAAGTAGGGACAGGCCATTCTGTATGCAAAAGTGCAGTAATCGTCGTCAACGGAAATCTTCTCCGCGGTTTCGGGAGATACATTCGTAAGGGTTAGGTCTCCGTCCCACTCGGTTTCCATAAGACTTTCTATCTCAAGTCTATCCGCTGTCTCAATGTTTTCCTTTTTGAACCTGTCTATACAGAGGTAATTTCCCTTTCCCTTCAAAACCGCGTATTTTATTTCCTTTCCCGTAAGTAGCTTCCAGTGAGCGGACAAGAACTCAATATCCCTTTTTAGTTGGTCTTGAAGTATTTTCGTTCCCGTTGAGATTATCGCTTTTTTTCCCTTCACTATTAGCGGTATGAGGTAAGCGAAGGTTTTTCCCGTTCCCGTAGGTGCTTCTATTAATGAGACTTCTTCACTTTCTAAGGTTTCCTCAACGAGGTCTATCATCTTCCTTTGGGATTTCCTTTCTTCAAAGCCCCTACTGAGAAGGTATTCGTAAAAATCTTGAGGCTTCATTTTATCAACACGAGAAAAGATTCACCTCGGTAGTTTTCCGCGGGCATACCTACATCGTAATCTCCGAAAACATAGTGAACGAAAACGGGATAGGGGTAGTCCTTTAGCTTAACAATTCCCTTGGCTCTTATGACACCGTTGAGGGATTTAAGGAACTTAATCAACTCCTCTTCGGTCGGTTCCTCTTTAAAGGTTATCACTTCCTCGCTTCTGTTTTCGTGGGAATGAAGGTGAGCAATTTGCTTTAGTTCTATAGGATGCTCTGACCCTTTGAAAACTTCCGCAGGAACCTTACCGTATACCGCTCTGTATACCTTATAAAAGGTATTCTTTTCTTCCGGTGCGAACATATTGACAACCTTGTATTTATCCTTAATATCCCTTACCGCCTCTTCCACCTTTTTTATGTGTTCTTCGTCTACGAGGTCTGTTTTATTGAGAACGATAACGTTTGATGTTGCGAGTTGATACTTTGCGGTATCATCGTCTTTGTATTTAAAGAAGTTCTTTGTATCAACAACGCATATAACTCCGTCTACAAAAAGTCCGAGGGTTTTTAAGCTAAACACTATCGGGAAGGGTTCCGCTGTTCCGGAAGTTTCAACAATCAGGATTTCGGGATTGTAGTCCTGTATGAGCTTTCTAACGGAACTCTCAAACTCCGCACTCAACTTGCAACATATACATCCTTCGGAAAGCTCAACAACCTCCGAGTAAACGTTTTGTAAAATTTTCCCGTCAACACCTATCTCCCCGAATTCATTAACGACTATAGCTACCCTTTTATCTTTAAGGTGTTCCCTTACGGAGTTTATTATGAGACTGGTTTTCCCGCTTCCTAAGAAGCCCGTTATAACGTAAGAGGATATCATATAAATAATTTATCTCCCAGCTTTCTTCATATTCCTGAGATGTTCTACATAAGTTCTCGCAAAGTAGTGTTTTTGTCCCCATCGGTCCGCAACAAAGTAGAGATAATCAACGTTTGCGGGAAAAAGGGAAGCTTCAAGGGAGTCCAGGCCGGGATTGGATATCGGGCCCGGAGGAAGGCCGTAGTAAACATACGTGTTATACGGGTCATCTATGTAAAAAAATCTCTTCAGAATTCTTCCCCTCCAGAGCCCTCTTCTTTTTGCCACGTATATAACAGTGGGGTCTATCTGGAGCTTCATACCCCTTATTAAGCGGTTGTATATTACCGCAGCTATCAGGGGTTTTTCCTCCTTGAGGAAGGTTTCTTTTTCAACCATTGAGGCAACGGTTACCCAAATCTCAAGGGATAGGTTTCTTTCTTTTAAATGTTTCCTGAGTTTTTTCGTCTTTTCAAGGAAGTTTCTATACATTACGTCTATTACCTTGAGGGGATGGGTGTTTTTTGAAAAGTAATAGGTATCGGGAAAGAGAAACCCCTCCATAGAAGGAACGTCAAGGTTATACCTCTTCACAATTTCTTGAGAAAATGCGTATTTTAAAAAGTCCTCCGCCTTGCAGATTTTGTTCTTTTCAAGATTTTTCGCTATATCAAATAGGTCATCACCCTCCTTTACCACAACCTTATAAAGCTTTGCCCTTCCCTCCTCAAGTATTTTGTAAACATCGTAAATACTGAGATTACCCTTAAATTCATACTCTCCGGCCTCCAGCTTTTTCCTTAAAAAGGCATGAAGTATTAAGAATAAATACCTTGAGCGTATAACCCCTTCCCTTTCAAGAATCTCAGCAATTTCGGGAACAGGCGTTCCGTATTTTATCTCAACGATTTTTTTCTCCACATGCATCGGTGTAATCACGCTGTAGACAACCGAACCGATTAACAATGAAACTATGAGGGAATATAAAAGGAAAAATGTGACTCTTTTCAATCTATTTCCTCCCTCAGGGCTTCCTCTATAGCTCTACTTATATTTATCTCATCTCCCGTCTTTGAGGCAAGAACAAAGAACTCCTCATTCCCTTTGGTTCCCTTAGGTCTTGATTTTGTTATGCCTTTTATTTTAAAACCTTCCTCCCTCAGGAAATTCACGACCTTTTCAATCGCCTCCCTCCTGTGAGAAAGCTCTTTTACCACTCCCTTTTTTACCTTTCTGGGACAGAGTTCAAACTGGGGTTTTACGAGAATTAAGAGATATCCATCCTCTTTTAAGAAAGGTATTACGGAAGGGAGAACCTTTGTGGAGGATATGAAAGATACATCGCATGTAATCAGGTCTACCTTTTCGGGTATGTGTTCTTTTGTGAGTTCCCGTGCGTCGGTTTCTTCGTATAGGATAACACGGGGGTCGTTCCTGAGCTTATAATCCATCTGCCCCCTTCCCACATCCACCGCGTAAACTTTTTTTGCACCGTGCTGAAGCATACAGTCGGTAAATCCGCCCGTGGAAGAGCCAACATCAAGAGCTACTTTTCCATCAAGGTTTAAGCCAAAACGCTTTATAGCCCATTCAAGCTTTTCCCCGCCCCTTGATACGTATCTCGGAAGCTCCTTTACCTCAACCTTCTCATTTCCTTTTAGTCTGTATCCCGGCTTATCAATTACCCTTCCGTCTACGAGAACCTGACCCGCCATTATTACCGCCTGAGCCTTTTCCCTTGAGGGAACTATTCCCTTCTCGGTGAGATACTTATCAAGCCTCATAGAGAAAAAAGATAGGTATCAGGAAGAGAAACGCCGCTGAACCAACTCGTAAACTGTCGGTATAACGAGAAGCGTCAGGAAAGTTGAGGTTATTATACCTCCGACAACAACCGTCGCAAGGGGTTTTTGAACCTCGGAACCTATGTCGGTTATTACAAGGAGTGGAACCAGACCTATAAAGGTTGTTATTGCGGTTATGAGAATTGGTCTCAATCTGAGCTTTGCTGCGGTTTTAATGGCTTGGCGAAGCTCAAGGTTTTCCTGGAGCATAAGTTTTATGTAAGATACGAGAACAACTCCGTTGAGCGTTGCTATACCGAATATAGCTATAAAACCTATCGCAGAAGGAACGGAAAGATTAAAACCGGAAATATAAAGGGCTATCACACCCCCTATTACCGCAAAGGGGACGTTGAGCATAACAATCAGAGCATCTTTTACCGAGTTAAAGTTAAGATACAGGAGAATGAATATGAAGAATATGGCAAGTGGGACAGCTATGTAGAGTTTTTTCATAGCCCTTTCCTGACTTTCAAACTGTCCGCCGAAGGTTATGAAATAACCCTCAGGTAGTTTGATTTCCTTCTCTATCTTTTCCCTCAGTTCCTGAATAAGACTACCTATATCCCTTCCTTCAACGTTTGCCATAACGAGTGCATACCTTACGTTGTTCTCCCTTCTTATGATGAAAAGACCGGGTTCTACTTTAAGCTCAAGTAATTCACCGAGCTTGAAAATCCTTCCTCCTCTTTCAAAAAGGGGGATATCCTTCAGCTTTTCAACATCGCCGTTGAACCCTTCCGGAAGCCTGAGTGTTATGGGAAAGAGGAGTGTATCCTGCTGGAAGTAACCTACAGAACGTCCTCCCAGCATATACCTCACAACATTTAGAACTTCTTCCTTTGTTATTCCGTATCTGTTGAGAACTTCTTCTTTGGGGTATGCCTTCAGTTGAAGTCTACCTGCCTGAATTTCCTTTTCAACGTCAACCGCTCCCTTGGTGTTTTTAACTATTTCCTTGACTTTATCCGCAATCTCGTTAAGCTTTTCGGGGTCTGTTCCGAAAACCTTAATGGCTATGTCAGCCCTTACTCCCGAAAGGAGTTCATCAATTCTCATCTTTATTGGCTGGGTAAAAGACAGGGATGCGGGAAGCCAGGCAAGCCTTTCCCTGAGTATATTGTTAAACTCTTCCCTGGTTCTGAAGCTCTTCCATTCCTGCGGTGGTTTCATTATTATCCATGTTTCTATGTAATTGACATCTGCGGGTTCCCCTTTTTCCGCTCTTCCCACCGTGGAGAAAGCCCTTATCACTTCGGGAAACTTCAGGGCTTCCCTTTCTATGGCTGTAGCTATCTTCTTTCCTTCCTCCAGGGATACGTTGGGGTCAAGGAATGCCTTTACAAGAACAGCCCCTTCTTCAAGTTCGGGCATAAACTCCGTTCCGATTCTGGTAAGAAGGAAAATGCTGAAGATAAAAGACAGCACAGTTAAAGCGAGTATCGGAACTCTAAACTTAAAGGAAAAGTCAAGAACTTTATCGTAAACCTTCAGTGCCGCGTTCATAAGACTGCTGTATGCTGTTCTTCCGGGTTTGAGGAAATAGTATGAAAGAACGGGGATAAAGACGTATGCCACAAAGAGTGAAGAAAGAAGGGCTATTATGAGTGTAAGGGCAAGGGGTTTGAAGAATTTTCCTTCAACGGATTCAAAAACGAATATAGGGGTGAAAACTATTGATATTACGAGAACGGAAAAAAGAATAGGCTTCCAAACTTCCTTTATTGAGTCCAGTATTATTGATAATTTAGAAACCTCTTTTCTTTCCGAAAGATGTCTGTAAATGTTTTCCACAATGACTACAGATGAGTCTACGAACATACCTATACCTATGGCGAGTCCCCCGAGACTCATCAGATTCCCGGTTATATCCGTTTCCCGCATAACTATGAAGGCTATAAGGAGGGTTAGGGGCAGGGAGGAAATCACTATGAGGGAAGCTCTGAAATTACCCATAAGGAGAGAGGTTATTATAGCAACGAGAATCATCCCGCTGAGAAGTGCCTTCTGTATAGTAGAAACCGCTTTTTCCGTAAGGTATGCTTGGTCGTATAAAAGCTCAAGCTTTATCCCTTCCGGAAGTATTTCCTTTATTTCCTCAAGCTTTTTCTTTACCTTATCAACGACAATCTCTGTGTTTTCGTATATCCGCTTAACTACTATATTCCCCTGAACTTCCTTTCCGTTCATGGTAAAAGCTCCGCGTCTGTTCGGAACTTCTCCCTTTTTCACGGTTGCTATATCCCTTAAGAGAATAGGGGTGCCCATTTCTTCATCAACCTTTATAGTTATATTCAGAAGGTCCTCTACGGACTTTACCCTTCCGAGACCTCTGACAACAAGGTCTCCTTGGTTTGATATATAAAATCCCCCTTCAACTATAAGGTTGTTTCTCTTTAACGCTTCAAGGAGGTCCTCAAAGGTTATACCGTAATACAGAAATTTGTCGGGGTCCGGAATTATTAGATAGGCGAGTTCGGGACCGAACTGGACTATTTCTTCCACACCTCCCACGCTCATAATTAATGGTCTTATTATCCACCGCTGGTATATGGATTTCAGTTCCTCAAGACTGTATTTTCCGCTTGTATCTTCAACCGCATAAAGAAGTATATTTCCGAGTCCCGTTGAGTTGGGCCCCATAACGGGAACGTAACCTTCGGGTAGACGAGCAGCCGCATCGGGTAGTTTTTCCATAACAAGCCTTCTCGCAAAGTAGACATCCGTTCCCTCTTTAAAGTAGACGGATATGTAGGAAAGGCCGGGCAGGGATACACTCCTGACAAGTGTAACGTCCTTTATACCGTTCATAACCGATTCTATCGGGATAGTTATAAGGGTTTCCACTTCTTCAGCGGAAAGTCCGGGGGCTTCCGTATATATGTTCACCTGAACGGGTGTGGGGTCGGGAAATGCGTCTATGGGAAGTTCTCTGAAACTCTTTATACCGTAAAAAATCACTACGCCTAAAAGTATCAGAATGAGAAGCCTGTTTTTCAGGATAAATCTGAACATCTCTTACCTCCTTCAGTGAGCGTGACCTCCTTCCTCCATACCGGTGATTTTTGTCTTGAGGAAGTTTGTTCCCTCAACCGCTATAACTTCACCCTCGTGAATACCCTCTATCAGGAGCTCCTTTCCGAGATTTTTCAGTATTACCACTTCCTTCGGTATAAACTTCCCCTCTTCGTAGATAAAAACAACGTGCTTTCCCTCTATCTCCTTTACAGCTGATTTTGGAACAACTATTCCGAGAACCTTTCCGGAGTATACCTTTACCTTTACAAACATTCCCGGAAGCAAATTATGCCTTTCATTTACCGCAGTGCACCTTACCTTTACCTTCCTCGTTTGCTGGTCTATCTCGTGGCCGATGTAATCGGGGATGCATCTGATATTTCCTTCGTTTGTAATTACCTCAATATATTTAGCTTTTCTTACGTCTTTTAATTTTTCGGGTGATGCCCAGGCGTAGACCCAAACCTTTTCATGGTTGTGAACCTCGTAAAGGAGTTTATCAATTCCTACACTGCTTCCTAAGAATACATTTTGGGATACAATGTATCCCTCACCCGGAGAAGTTATGAGTAGATTTCTTCCCCTGATTTTTCCGAAACTTTGAAGTTCCCCGAGGAGAGCCTCATACCTTCCTTTAAGGGTTTCATACTTAGCCTTTGCATCAAGGTATTCCCTATACCTTATCAACTTTTGTCTGTAGAGTTTTTCATACTCCCTATAAACCTTTTCCGCAACCTTTAGTTCCTCTTTTGTTCTTTCAACCCTTGTTATCAGCTCGGTTATATAGGGAGAAAATATCTCAACCAGGGGTTCCCCTCTTCTTACGTAGTCTCCTTCAAATTTGTAAACCTTTCTAACTATACCTTCTATGGGGCTATAAACCTTATAGGCTGTTTTGGGATACTCTTCAACGGTTGCAGGGAGTTCAATTATTCTGCTCGCGGGTTTTTTCTCAACCCTTGCGAGTTTTATCCCGAGAAGCTCCATCTGTTCCTTTGTGAGAATTATCTCCTCCTCGTGATGTTCCTTTTCACCTTCATGTGCCACCAGAAAACTTAAGAAAACCAGAAGTAAAATGAACATCATCTTTTAATACCTCCTACCCTTACTAATTCAGAAAACGCCCTGTGAAAATCCCTATAAAGGCGCGCCCTTTCCCTCAGAAGCTCAAAATAGCGCCTTTTTACATCTGTAAGCTCAAGGAGGCTTATCACATTAAGCCTATAACTTTTTAAGGCAAGGGAAAGCTCCTTTTCCGCACGGGGAAGGAGAACATCTTCAATGAGCCTTATACTTTCCCTTAAAGTTTTCATAAGAGTTAGGGCATTGCTCACAGCAATTGAGAGCCTCAGCTCTTCGTTTTTCATTTCGTATGAAGCCGCTTCCTTCAGTTTCATATGTCTGAGAATTTCCCCCTGCCTTCTGTATAGGATTGGAATCTCAAAGGAAAGACTAACCCGAAAACCGTAATACCCTTCTTCACTATCCTCCATAAGAAAACCCACACTCGGATGGGGCTTGGAGAGAGCCTTTTCTACTTCTATTCTCCTTTTAAGGAGTTCTTGAACCAACGCATGCCTCATAACCCTGGGACTTTTCCTGATTTCGGGAGCTTTAACCTCCGATAGAATGTATAGGTCTCCCTTAATACCCTTTATATCTTTGTTGAGGAGAGCATTTATTTCTTTAAGGGAACGCTCATAATCGTTCTCCGCAAGGGATACCCTTATTTTTGCCTCTTCGTAATTCCTCTTTGCCCTGAGAAGTTCCAGTTCCGTCCGTTCACCTATTTTGTAGGCTCTCTCTACAAACTCAAGTATCTCCTTTGATATATTCAGATTTTCCCTTTCTATATTAAGGAGCTCCTTTCTGTATAGGGCTTCGTAGAACTTATCATAAAGTTCGGAAAAGAGCTCGTTCTTTCTGGAGAGATAATCATAAAGGAAAACTTTCTTTTCCATTTTTGCAGCACTCAGCCTTTTTTCCCTGAGGCTCCACATGGGAATTTTCTGGGAAAGCTCAAGAATGTATATAAGCCTTCCTACAGGTTTGAAGTCCCGAGTTGTTGAAAAGAAACCGCTTTCAAACCTGAGCTCGGGGTTCGGGAAAGCTTTTGCGGAAATCTCAAGACCCTTGTAAGATTCAAAAGTCTTCTTCATTGCCCTGAGCTCCGGATTGTTCTCCTCTAAAATTCTCAAACCCTCTTCCAGCGTAATGCCAAAAGAAAGCCCGATGATAAAGAGGAAGATGAAAAGCATATCTTACCTCCTTCGGGAAATTTAGGGGTGCGCTCGGAGGGAAGAATGAAAATCAAATCAAGAGTTTGACCGTCTTATTTGACGGTTCTCGGATAAATACCCTTTGGGTTAAGGGCTTATAATAAAAACTTTCAGTTTTTACAGGTGCATTTAAAAACAAAGGAAGTAAAGCGTATAGTTTCAGGTCGGTTTTCTTAACGTCAAAGAAATTCTCAAAATTTATATGAATTTCTTCTTTTGTAAGTGCGGTTTCCAAGGAGTCAAGAAGGTTTAAAACCTCATAGTGAGCTACGCTTTCCTTGTGAACACAGAGAACGTATAAGTCCGAGAGCTTGGTTCCCACAAATGTAAAAACAATAAGGATTAACATCAGAGCTCTCGGAATCACAACCATTGTAAATAAATTATATGCTTTCTTTTGAGGATTTTGAAAAACTAAAGAAGGGTCTTGAGGAAGGACTTGAAACAGACCTCGGAAGGCTTGAGCTTTTCAGGGTATCAAGGGGCAGATTTGCGGAGGAGTTTAACTTAGACCTTAAGGTTGCAGGGGAGAATCTTCTTACCGTTAAGGTTTTCCTCGGGAGAAAACCCCATTACGCACCTTGGGCTGAGATATTCGGGATAAAACCGATGGTAAAAGGAAAACCCTTTTTCGGTTCTTCCTGTGAGAGGGAAATTTATAAAATCTTTTCCCGCCACTTCCCGAGGATTTTCGTTGAATACTTTGAGGACAAGGAAACCGCAACGGAGCTCCAGAAGGGTGTTCCTCCCGCATTTTCACGTATGGGATTTGAACTCTTGAAACTCGGATACACCTACTTCAGGGACTGGTATATACCCGAAGGTCTTATGGAAGGGGGACACAAAATTCAGGCGGAAAAACCCAAAGATGAAAAAACCGCTGAGAAGCACATGAACATTCTTGAAAAAGAGATTAAGGTTTTCCTTGAAAGTGATGCGGATACATCTCTTAAGGATAGGGTTCTTGAGAGGTATAATCAATTCAAATGTTTGAGAGGGAAAAACTAAAAGAGTTAATAAAGGAGCGTTCCCTTAAAGTTGCTGATGAGCCCATCTTTAAACTCTCTTCGGGAAAGCTAAGCAGATACTACATAGACCTTAAACAGATAACCTTTGACCCTCAGGGTGCTTACATTCTCGGAAAGGTTATGTATGAAACCCTAAAGGAGTTTAACCCGAATGCATGCGGTGGGCTTACCCTGGGTGCGGACCCCATAGCCTATGCTGTGAGCTTTGTTTCCTTTATGGACTCAAATCCAATAAAGCCCTTTGTTGTAAGGAAAGAGCCAAAAGGCCACGGAATGAAAAGGCAGATTGAAGGTCTCTTGAATCCCGGGGAAAGGGTTGCAGTTCTGGAAGACGTTGTAACAACGGGGAGCTCCGCTCTAAAGGCTGTAAAGGCTTGCAGGGAGTTCGGTCTTGAAGTTATAGGTGTGTTTGCCGTGGTAGACAGGGAAGAAGGGGGAAGGGAAAACATAGAAAAAGAAGGGATTCCATTGCACGCACTTTTCAAGGTGTCCGAACTGCTTTAGCTTTTAGATAATGGGATACATATACCTCGTATCTTTCGGAGATGTTGAAGAGAGGCTACTTCTTGCGGATGCCGCAAACATAAAGGAGATTTTTGAGCTTGAGGTAAGGGTTTCAACCGTAAAAGCGGAAATAAGCGTAGCCTACAATCCGGAAAGAAATCAGTATCACGCCGGAACTATTCTTAAATACCTTTCGGGAATAGTTTACCCCCATATGGTGAGGCTCATAGCCCTGGTAGGATTTGATCTTTACGAGGAAGGACTTAATTTTGTTTTCGGAGAAGCCCAATACGGAGGTAAGTATGCGGTTGTTAGCACATACAGGTTAAAACATAGCGATGAAAGGGTTTTTTTTGAGAGAACCTTTAAAGAGACCAATCACGAGCTCGGGCATACCTTCGGGCTAAAGCATTGTGAGGACTCTTACTGCGTTATGAGTTTCTCAAACAGCATTTATGAGGTTGATGAGAAATCCAGGGATTTCTGTCCCAGATGCAGGCGAAAACTTGATTATGTCTTATCTTATTACCGATGATAGGAAAAGTTTTCAGGATATTCAGAGAAAAAGGAGGACTTCTAAAAGCTCTGGATTTGTGGGATTGGTATGAAAGTCTTCCCCATAAATACCAAAAGAAGGTTAAACATTACTACTCAGTAAAGACTATAAAGAGCCTTAACTTTCCGTTTAAAGCGAAACACTTTGACAGCGGAGAGATAGAAAACCCTATGTATACCAAAAGAACCTTTTTGGGAACCCTTGCCCAGACCGCACTCCTTGAGGGTGATTACGAGTTTGCGGAGTGGCTGTATAACGAAGCTCTGAAAATGGAAGGGACGCCTTACGAAGCCCATCTTATATTAAACGACTTAATACTTCTGGCTCAAAAGCAAAAAGACCTTGAAAAGGTAAAAAAATACGTTCTTAAGGACGTAGAGCTTTACGAGGAGTATAAAGACGAGCTAAGGGAAAGATGGGGAGGAACCCTTCCCCAGATAATGGCCTTTGAGGTCTACGTTTACCTCCTTGAACGGGAAGGAAAGATTAAAGAAGCCCTTGAGCTCGTAGAATGGATAAAAAAGGAGGGAATAACTTATCCCTATTACGACCAGGTAAAAGAAAGGCTTCTCTCAAAACTCAATAGTTCTGGGGAATAATCCCCTCTATCTCAACAAGAAAGCTGAAAGGGACACCCAGACCGCTCACGTATGCTGTTCCCACCTTGAGAAAGGGAAGCCTTCTGTATATATCCTCCTTGGAATGCTCAAAAAACTGGGAAACCGCCTCAAGGTCGTTCTTAGTTATGAGCTTAAATATCACTTGGGTATTCATCTGGGACAGGACAAACTTACTTATGTTTGAAGGCCTTTGGGAAATCACGATAAGTCCGAGGTTATATTTTCGTCCCTCCATCGCTATCTCGTGAATGACTGTCTGGGCAATATTCTCCTTTCCGTATGGAGCTAAACCTACACCCTTTTCGGGAGCAAAGTTATGGGCTTCTTCAACCACAATCAGTCTATTCTTTTTATCTTCCCTCGCCTTTCTGAATAACTCCTTAAGGATAAGACCTACAAGGTTTAAACGGCTCTGGATTATATCAAGACTCTTCAGGTTGATAATTTTTAGTTTCTTTTCGGAGCTGAGGAGGTTCTCTATTTTCTTTACAACTTGCGGTTGAGCGTTTACCGCTATACTTCCGTATTGGTTTATCAAATACTTAAGCATACTCCTTAACTCATCCTTTATGTTTACGGGAAGGAACTTATATGCGGTCTCTATAAGCTCCCTCAGGCTTTTTTCCCTGTATGCTATCAGTTTTATATCGGGAATAAGTGATTTCCTGAAGAAGGCAAAGAAGTTCTTTTCCTGTGCGGATTTCTCTTCAAGAACCATACCGCTTATTTTCAGGATTTCTTTAAAGTCTTCAACATCAACGGGAAATAGAATATTATCAATCTCCGCCTCTTCAACCTCCCTCTTTTCCCTGAGAGGCTCTCCGTATTCTCCGTGAAGGTCTAAAACTATAACCTCAATCTCTTCGGGAAGATTTCCGAGAAAGTTTCTAACAAAGGTTGTTTTTCCCGAACCCGTAGTTCCCAGCAGAACCATGTGTTGAGTTATCACCTTATTAGCGTCCAGGTAGGTTTTTATATCTGAACCGTAAAGCCTTCCTATATAAACGGGGATAGACATTCTGTATCCCGCATGATTCCTTTGAAAAATCTCGCTTATATACTCCTTTTCGGTTGCCGAAAATAAAGGCATGCCGCTTTCAAGGGAAAAACCCTCGGTTCTGTAAACCCTTTCCTTTTTGTCGTATTCACATATAAACTCCAGGTTTCCCACCTTCAGCGGAGGTTTTTCCCCCATGTATGCGTAAAAACTTGCCCTCTTCCAGTCGTCATTTTCACTTTTCATTATCCTGTTTATTACTTCATTGTTCAAATCCCTTGACTCCTGAAGGGATACAACACGCACCAGATAAACCTTCTCTTTTTTCTCCGTTGTAAGATATCCCTGCTCCTTTACCTCTTCAAAGAATACGGCGTTTCCCTCCTTTGAACTCTTAACACCGAGTGTAAAGCCCTTTACACCTGTTATATCAAGGGAAGACTCTTTTATCCTCTCAAACTCTTCAAGGAGCTCCCCTATTGTCCTTTCATCTTCTATCAGAACATTTGTTTCTTCATTTCCGTCCCCGTGTATACCCCTCAGCGTTATATTTGAAGAGCCTACAACACCAATTTTTTCATCAACTATGAGAAACTTTGAGTGGAGTTTTCTGTTCAGGTAAATTTTGCCTCCCCTTTCCTTAACCGCTATAAAAAAAGAGACATCGGTTATCTCAAGGTCGGAAAGCTCCCCCGCCCTTACTATAACCTCAATCTCAATACCCTCTTTTAAAGAAGATAGAAGTTCTTTGAAAGCTTCTCCCCTTATCCAGGCGGAGGCTACCTTCAGATTCCTTTCCGCTTTCCCGAAAACCTCCCTCAGCGTTCCGTATAACTCTTCCTTTTTTATTACCTTAATGGTCATATTAGTTTTAAATTCTAAACGGAGTTTGTGAATAACCTTCCGAACTCCTCTAACGGAATATTGGGCTGAGGATTTATATCAAGGGGAGCGATTACTCCCCTTTTGAATCTCTCCGCACCCGCGTAAGCTATCATAACCGCGTTGTCCGTTGATAACCTAGGGTGGGGAATGTAAAGCTCAAAACCTCTCTCTTCGGAAGCCTTTTTAAATACCTCCCTCAGCCTTGAGTTTGCAGAAACACCTCCGACGACGACAACCCTCCTCACCCCGGTTTGCCGAACAGCTTTTAATGTTTTCTTCAGGAGAATTTCCACAACCGTTTCCTGAAAGGAATAAGCTACATCTTCCTTCCTGAGATTTTCTTCTTTTTTCAGCAAGTTTAAAACGGCCGTTTTCAGTCCGCTGAAGGAAAAGTTAAGGGAGTCATCGTTTAAAAGGGGTTTGGGTAGCTCGTATTTTTTCTTTCCTTTTTTTGCCAAACGGTCTATTACGGGACCACCCGGGTATCCGAGCCCGAGCATCTTTGCAACCTTGTCGTAAGCCTCACCCACAGCATCGTCAAGGGTTCCCCCCAGGAATTCATACCTACCGAAATCCCGAACAAGGTATAAATCGGTATGCCCTCCCGATACAATCAGAGCCAGGAAAGGGTAATCAACTTTTTTCTCAAGGAAAACGGAATAAATATGCCCCTCAAGATGGTGAACAGGGACAAGGGGCTTATTGAGCTCGTAAGCAAGAGCCTTCGCAAAGGCAACGCCGACGACCAAGGAAAGTATAAGACCGGGTGTAAGTGTGAAGGATATAAAGTCTATTTTCCCGATATCAAAGTTTGTTTCTTTTAATAGCCTATCAAAAAGAGGAAGGATATTCCTGGTGTGCTCCCTTGCGGAGAGTTCCGGAACAACACCCCCGAAGGGGGAGTGAACTACAGCCTGAGAGAGAATTATATCCCCTATTACCCCTTTTTCCGTGTCGTATATTGCGAGTGCTGTTTCATCGCATGAGGTCTCAACCGCCAATGTAATCATCCCGCTTTTTTAAGTTCTTCCCTCTTCTGGAGTATTTCAATGGCTTTTTTAAGCTGAACGTCTATATCCGGAAGGAGTATAACCTTTTCGGTATGTCCCTCAAACCTTAGTTCTCTTATTTTCTTAAACAATTTATCCCACGTGCTTTGGTCCATTTTCACAACAACATCGGGCATTATTCCCTTCTTGTGTATGAGCCTTCCCTTAGGTGTGTAGTAGTAAGCTATCGTTAGCTTTATCGCTGAACCGTCATCAAGGGGTATTATGTTCTGAACGGAAGCCTTCCCGAACGTCTTTTCACCCACAAGCGTTGCGAGTTTGTAATCCTGAAGTGCACCGGCAACTATCTCGGAAGCACTGGCGGAACCCTTATTTACGAGAAGAACCACCGGAAGATTGTGAACCAAGGACTCCCTTTCCGCAAAGTATTTGTGTAGTTCTCCTTTCCTTCCCTTTGTATAGACTATTAACTTCCCTTTCGGGACAAAAAGGTCTGCAACGTCAACAGCCTCCGTAAGCAGTCCCCCGGGATTATTTCTGAGGTCTATGATAAAACCGTATACACCCTGTTCCTCAAGGATTTCCATAGCCTTCTCTAAGCTTTTCGCTGTTCCGCTTGTAAACTGGGATATCTTTATATAGCCTATTCCCTTGTAATTTGTATACTTAACGCTCGGAACCTTTATTCTTGCCCTGGTAATTACAACCTCTATGGGTTTATCCGCACCTCTTCTTAGGATGGTAAGCTTCACATTCGTTCCCGGTTTTCCCCTAATTTTTTTTACAACTTCCATAAGGGACATGTTAAAGGTATCCTCTCCGTTTATAGCTATTATTACATCACCGGGTCTTAGCCCGGCTTTCCACGCAGGTGTTCCCTCTATAGGAGCAACGACTATGGGTCTTCCCTTTTCCATTGTTATCTCTATGCCTATTCCTCCGAACTCCCCCTCTGTTTCCTGCATAAACTCCTTGTATTGCTCGGGAGGAAAGAAGTCGGAAAAGGGGTCAAGAGATGAAACCATACCGTCTATGGCACCGTATATGAGCTTTTTTATGGGAACTTCTTCTACGTATTCCCTTTCAACAATTTTGAGAACCTTTGAAAAGAGCTTGAGGTAAAAATACTTATCCTCTTTTTTATCGGTATTTTGTCCCAAAATAAACCCGCTGAGAAAGACCAGTATTATAAGGGGAATGAATACAATCTTTCTCATTTCTCCTCCTTCCTAAAGAGAATTTCCTTCACGTCTTTTATAGTAAAAGAAGCGTTGCCTATATCCGAAACGGCGGAGCAAAAGTAATTAGAAGGAAGCTCAAAAACCTCCGCCTTTCCGTTTTTAAGATGTATCTTCACAATGGCCTTATCACCGCTAACGTTAATTATCTCCATCTTTTTAACATTTGTGAGCGAAACCGCGTATTCAACATCCCCCTTTTTCACCTTTATGTAAGATAAACCTTCACAGGTGGGACTTCTCAAAATGTGCTTAACGCCTTTTTTGTCTATCACGATTACGTTAATATTTTTGACCTCGGGAGGACTTCCCGTAGGTTCCGCCATAGGAAATACAAGGGAAAAGGAGAGGAAGCTCAAAAGAAATATTCTTCTCATAAGATTTTAGTATATAAAATTTAAATGCTGAAGCTTATAGTAAAAAACGGATACATCATTGACCCGTCGCAAAATCTGGAAGGGGAGTTTGACATTCTTGTAGAAAACGGTATCGTTAAAGAAATAGATAAAAATATACTCGTCCCGGAAGCGGAGATTATAGACGCTCGGGGTTTAATCGTTTCTCCGGGATTTATTGATATACACGTCCACCTGAGGGACCCGGGACAAACCTATAAGGAGGATATACACAGCGGGTGTATGTGTGCGGTTGCGGGAGGATTTACAACCATTGTATGTATGCCGAACACAAACCCTCCTGTTGATAATCCGAGTGTGGTTAAGTATATACTCGCGAAGGCGGAAAAAATAGGAATTTGCAGGGTTCTTCCCGCAGGAGCTATAACAAAAGGAAGAAAAGGAAAGGAGCTTGCCGACTTTTATGCCCTAAAGGAAGCAGGGTGCGTTGCTTTTACGGATGACGGAAATCCCGTAATGGACAGTTCGGTTATGAGAAGAGCGATGGAAATATCCGCCGAGCTTGACACGGTTATACTTGACCACTGTGAGGACGATAAGCTTGCTTACGGAGCAATAAACGAGGGTGAGGTCTCGGCACTTCTAGGGCTTTCGGAAAGAGACCCGTCAGCTGAAGATATACAGATAGCAAGGGACGGTATTCTCGCCCATTACACGGGGGCAAAAGTTCATATCCAGCATCTTACTACTTCTTTCGGTGTTGAACTTGTAAAGTATTTCAAAGACAAGGGTGTGAAAATAACCTGTGAGGTGAATCCCAATCATCTTACCTTTACCGAAAAGGAGATTCTCACAAGCGGGGCAAGGGCAAGGGTAAACCCCCCTCTTAGGAAAGAAGAAGACAGAAGGAAACTTATAGAAGCTGTCCGAGAGGGAGTTATAGACTGTTTTGCAACCGACCACGCTCCCCATGCAACCTTTGAAAAAGAACTTGTTGAGTTTTCTTCACCGGGAATAATAGGACTTCAGACTGCTTTGCCCATGGCCTTGAACTTATATAGAGAAGGGGTAATAAGCCTTAAAAAAGTCGTTGAGATGTTCACGGTAAACCCCGCAAAGATTCTTAACCTTCCCTACGGAACGCTTAAGGTCGGAAGTCCTGCGGATATAACGGTGTTTGACCCCAACAAGGAATGGATTCTTAACGAGGAGACAAATTTTTCAAAGAGCAAAAATACACCCCTTTGGGGTAAGATTTTGAGGGGTAAGGTGATATATACCATAAAAGAGGGAAAGGTTGTGTATAAAGATAATTAGTCATGGGCATATTTATAGAGGATTTACTCCATTTCGGAAACCTAATAGACAACGAGGTTGAGGTGGAAATTGAAAAGGAAGCCTTTAAAAAAACGTTCCCGTCGCTGGAGTTTGAGTTTAACGAGGGAGTTGTAAAGATAAAGGGAAAAAAGCGATTTTTCATATTCACCAAAGGATTTGAGTTCAGGGGAAGGGAAGAGGGGAACAAAGTATTCAACGAAAGGGAAGGAGATGAGCTGAAGGATTTCGGGGTTTATCTTAGAATACTCTCCCCCGACGGGCTTGACGAACTTTTAAAAGATAAACGCTTTAAGAAAGAAGGGGAATATCTCAAGTTTTACATCTTTGATGTATTCAAAAATACGGAAATATATCAGAAAATTCCAAAACAGTTCAGGGATAAGCTTGAGATAACCAAGTATAAAATAAAGAAAGATAAGTTTTCAATATTCCTCACGGTTGTAAAGTGATTAATGGGTTGTGCATACAGAACAAAGGTCAAAGCTCCTTAAAACCATCTCCGCTTTTAGGGAACTGTCGAGACCGAGCATAGCCTTTTCCGCAACACCGAGATAACGCTCGCACCTGGGCCCCAAGTTCCACTGGGAAGGTGTTATTATCTCATAATTCAGTATTCTCCCTTTATTTATCTCTACCTTATGTATAAGTGTTCCCCTTGCCGCTTCAACTACACTTATACCGCTTCCGCTTACTTCCCTGGGAATATCTCCCATAGATGAGGGTTCGTCTATATACCTCAGGAGCTCCGTAAGGAGCTCCTCAACCTTCTCAAGTATTTCCCAAAGTTCTAGAATCCTCGCGGATACACGAACCGCAAAGGAGTCCCCGAATTTCAGAAATAAACCTTCAATAAGAGGATTTCTACATAGAACCTGTCTTGCAAGAGGTCCCGTTTCATAGGGAAGTCCCTTATACCTTACGGGTCTTGAAAAGGTGTAAGGCGGCGGATTCAAAACCTTAACGAACTTCGGTGAGAACTTAAACCTCCTTCCTTTCTCCCTTTTGTAGGAAGGCTTAAGCGTATCTATAAAACCCCCTCCGCTTATAAATCTTCCGTAGGACCTCCCAACCCCGGTTAAAGAAAATTCATAACAAAGCTCCAGAAATTTACCTATGTCTCCCCCCAGTTTTTCGTAATTTCCTCCTTTTCTTACTTTCCTAAACTCCTCTTCCTCAAGACCTACTATGCGTGAAAGAAAGAACTCCTTAAATTTCTTTATAAGCGCCTTTGCCCTGAATACGTCTTCTTCCGACGGGTTTGACGTAATTCCTCCAGGAATTGCATAGGAAGAATGAGGCCACTGACCCGAAAAGATAGCTATAACCTTTACAACCTCCGAGGTGATTCTGACCGCTTCCCTCCAAGCCCTCCCCGAAAAAGGTCTATACTCGTGAAGATTCTTGAGTTTAAGAAAATCGGGCATTATGAAGAGATAAAACCACTTTACGTGATTCTGGAGTATTTCCGTTAACCTCGTTATCCTCCTGAGAACTTCCGCTTTCTTCGGAATCTCCTCTATCCCGAGGGCATTTTCAAGGGCTTTCACCGTAGCTATCAGGTGAGCATGCCCGCATATACCGCAGACTCTCGGGTTTATGACTAAGGCATCCATAAAAGGCTTTCCCCTTAAGATTTTTTCTATACCCCTGAACTCGTTAAAAATAATTTTTGCATCTTTAATCTTTCCCCTTTCCCATTCAAGCTTAAGGGAAGCTCCTCCCTCAACCCTTGCTAAAACTTTCTTTTCAATCTTCATCCTTTAGTCTTTCCGGTGCAAACATCTTCGCAACACCCGAGAGCATAATATAACCTCTCTTTGATACCCCTAAGGGAAGTTCGGCCGGTATACCTGCATACTGCTTTGTCTCCCAGAGGTTTTCACGGGGAAAATCGTATTCAGTGCACCCGAAGCACGGCGTTCCCGCCCTTGTCTTTGAATTAACACCGTTCCAAAGGATTGTGTTGCAGCTTGCACGTGTCATGGGACCCCTGCAACCGAAGTGATAAAAAAGACATCCTTTTTTTGTTCCTAAAACTTTTGCTTCAACCTTCCATTCAAAAAATTCGTTTCTTGAACACCCCCAATGGGTTAAGCCACCGTAGTAGTCCTTAGGTCTGCCAAGCTCGTCAAGTTCCAATTTTCCCCTTTTTATCTTAAGAAGTGTTCCCGTAATCCATTCAGGATTTGCCGGACAACCCGAAAGATTTATAACAGGATACCCCTTCCTGCTTTTGAATTCCTTCCCCAAAAAACCGCCTTTTTCTTTAAATCTGTATTGAAGACCAGAGACGGATTCATTGCCTAGCGCGGGTATATTCCCGTAAACTGCACAGTTTCCGACGGCAACCACATAATCCGCAACATCACAAAGTTTTCTTATGGTTCTATCTTTTTTCTCAACAGCCCCTTCAATAACAAGAACATCGAGCTTTTTCCTTTTTAGAACCTCATTTACAGCTTCCTCTTCCGTGTTAAGGGAAAAAGACGGATGGAACAACACGTTGAATTCCTCAAATATAAACTCCGCCTTTTCCGAACTTAAAAGGGAATGGGTGTTTCCGCAACAGGTAAGCCTTTGAATCCAAAGAAGTTCCATAAGAGGGGATAAATGGTCGGGGTGACCGGACTCGAACCGGCGACCTCTGGCCCCCCATGCCAGCGCGCTACCACCTGCGCTACACCCCGTCCAGTATTTTTATTATATCTCTCTATCCTTTCTTAACAACTCCCTTCAGCTCTTCCAGTTTTTCTTTTAACTTCTGAATGTCATCCTCTTCCGAAAGACCGAGGTAATCAAGAAGTTTTCTTACACTTACCCACCTTTTCAGAACCATTCCCTGGGTTATGAGTTTCTCAAAAGGCTCATCGTCCTTGACAAGTCCTATATCTTTTAAAAACTTCTGGAAAAACCTTGCATAAAGCAGGTGCAGAACGGCGTGTTCTATTCCCCCTATATAGATGTCAACGGGCATCCAGTAATCGGTTTTTTCCCTTGAGAAAGGGGCTTTATCGTTTTTAGGGTCACAGAACCTCAGGAAATACCAGGAGCTGTCAAAAAATGTATCCATAGTATCCGTTTCCCTCTTTGCCCTTCCTCCGCACTTGGGACATGTTGTATTTACAAATTCCTCCGACGTCTCAAGGGGATTTCCTTGTCCGGTAAACTTAACGTCAAGGGGAAGTTTTACGGGAAGCTCTTCCTCGGGAACGGGAACCGTGCCGCACTTTTCGCAGTAAACAACGGGTATGGGTGTTCCCCAATACCTTTGTCTTGATATGTTCCAATCCCTCAATCTATAGGATACCTTAAAATCCCCGAGCCCCTTTTCTTTTAACCACTCGGTTATCCTTTTCTTTGCTTCCTCGCTGTCAAGTCCGTTGAAATCTTCCGAGTTTATAAGAATCCCTTTCCCTTCGTAAGCTCCCCTATCAAAGTCCCAGTTTTCTTCGGGTTTTACTACGGGCTTTATGGGAAGCCCGTATTTCTTTGCAAATTCCCAGTCCCTTTGGTCATGAGCGGGAACGCACATTATAGCTCCCGTTCCGTATTCGTAAAGAACGTAATTTGCACTCCATACGGGTATCCTTTCCCCGTTTGCGGGATTAGTTGCGTAAACCCCGAGGAACACACCCTCTTTTTCGTCTTCCAAGACTCTTTCGCGAGATGACATCTTCCTCATCTTCTCAACAAATGCCTCAACGTCCTCGTAACAAACTTTTCCGAGCTTTTCACCTATGCATGCAAGCACCGGAACGAGAGGGTGTTCGGGAGCAAGAACAACGAAGGTAGCTCCAAACACAGTGTCGGGTCTTGTTGTAAAGACATCTATGTAAATCCTTTTTTCTCTCAGGGCTGTTTCTCTAAGCTCGTCGGGAATACAATCTATAAACCTTTTCGGTTCATCAAGTTCAACGTAAAACCTCAGCAGAGCCCCTTCGGAACGTCCTATCCAGTTTCTCTGTTGAGCTATGACCCTGCTGGGCCACTTTCCTTCAAGTTTTTTTAAGTCCTCAAGGAGCCTATCCGCATATGCGGTAATCCTCAGGAACCAAGAAGGAACCTTTTTCTTAACTATTGGCGTTCCGCATCTCCAACACTTTCCTTCTATTACCTGTTCATTTGCCAGAACGGTTTGGTCGTGGGGGCACCAGTTTACCTCCGCGGTTTTCCTGTAGGCTATCCCCTTTTCAAGCATCTTTAAAAAAATCCATTGATTCCATTTATAGTATTCGGGGTCACAGGTAGCTATTTCTCTGTCCCAATCGTAGGAAAATCCGAGCATTTTTAACTGGTTTTTCATATAAGCTATGTTCTCGTAAGTCCACTTCGCGGGATGTATGCCGTGTTTTATTGCGGCATTTTCCGCAGGAAGTCCGAAGGCATCCCATCCCATGGGATGTAAAACGTTTTTCCCTCGCATCCTCAGGTATCTTGCTATGGCATCACCTATAGTGTAGTTTCTCACATGCCCCATATGGATTCTTCCCGATGGATAGGGAAACATCTCAAGAACGTAAAACTTATCGGGCTTACCCTCTTGAGCCTTAAATATGTTTGCCTCTTCCCAACGTTTTTGCCACTTTTTTTCAATATCTCTCGGATTGAAGGCTTTCATGGGTTTTAATGGGGAGGGTGACGGGACTCGAACCCGCGACACGGGGATCCACAGTCCCCCGCTCTACCAACTGAGCTACACCCTCCTCCGGAAATTTTAATTATAGAACTACTTGAACCACTTTTCAATGACTTTCTTTGCTACATTCTCGGGGGTGAATCCGAAGTATTCAAACAGAACACTTCCGGGGGCGGATTTGCCGAACTCGTTAAGACCTATTATGAGTCCTTCCTCACCTACGTATTTATACCAGCCCGTATCCCTTCCCGCTTCCACAACTACCCTTCTATTAACCTCCGGAGGAAGAACACTTTTCTTATAATCTTCCGATTGCTCCTCAAACAGCTCACAGCAGACCATGTTAACGACTCTCGTTTTTATACCTTTTTCTTCAAGAAGCTCCTTAGCACCGAGTGCCACCTGAACTTCCGAACCGGTTGCTATTATTATTACGTCGGGCTTACCCTGGGTATCCGCTATAACGTAAGCCCCCCTTCTTACACCCTCGGGTGATGCATATTTCTTCCTGTCTATGGTTTTTACCTTCTGCCTTGTCAGGATAATAGCCGTGGGGCCGTTCTTTCTCTTTAGGGCTATCTCCCACGCGTATTTAACCTCATTTGCATCCGCGGGTCTTACCACCCATAGGTTAGGAATGCTTCTAAGACTCCATAGCTGTTCAACGGGCTGGTGAGTCGGTCCGTCTTCACCGAGCCCTATGGAGTCGTGGGAGTAAACAAATATAACCTGTAGATTTGCAAGGGCTGCGGTTCTTATAGCGGGTCTCATGTATTCGGAAAATATGAGGAACGTCCCGCCGTATGGAAGTATTCCTCCGTGGTAAGCCATGCCGTTCAGGATTGTTCCCATGGCATGTTCCCTTACCCCGTAATGGATGTTCCTTCCGTGAGGTGTATCCGCTTCAAAAGCGGGATACTTCTTAAGAACGGTGTTTACCGATTCCGAAAGGTCAGCGGAACCTCCTATCAAGGTTGGTATGTAATCCGCCATAACGTTTAAAACCTTTCCGGAAGCCTTTCTGGTAGGCATATCTTCGGAAAATTCCTCTACCTTATCAAGCCATTCAAGATTCCAGTCTTTGTTCAATACCCTTTCAAAGGTTTCCGCAAGTTCGGGGAACTTTTCTTTATATTCCGCATACAGTTTATTCCATTCTTCCTCAAGTTTTGCCCCTTCCTCTATCTTTCTCCTGGTGTATTTCAAAACCTCTTCGGGAACGTAAAACTCCTCAAGAGGCCAACCGAGCTTTTTCTTAGTTTCTTCAGCAATCTCCTTACCCATGGGTTTCCCGTGAACCTCCGCGGTATCCTGGAGTGGCGTTCCGTATCCTATGTGAGTTCTCACTGAGATGAAGGTAGGTTTATCCGATTCTTTTGCGCTCTTCAGCACCTCTTCAAGGAGCTCAAGGTTGTAGCCGTCCTCTATGTGGAAAACCTCCCATCCGAGAGCTTCAAATCTCTTTAGAACATCTTCGCTCCAGGCGAGCTTTGTATCTCCGTCTATAGTTATGTGATTGTTATCCCATATGGCTATAAGTTTGTTTAACTTAAAGTGTCCTGCCAACGCTGCGACCTCGTAAGATACACCTTCCATAAGGTCCCCGTCCGATACAAGAACGTAAGTATAGTGGTCAACAATGGGATAGCCCTCTTTATTAAATAGGGTAGAGAGGAACTTTTCCGCTATTGCCATTCCTACGGCGTTTCCGAAGCCTTGTCCCAAGTTTCCCGTTGTAGCCTCAACGCCGGGGGTAAGTCCGTATTCGGGATGTCCGGGTGTTTTACTGTTTAACTGTCTGAAAGCTTTAAGGTCATCAAGAGTGAGGTCAAAACCAAAGAGGTATAGGGCGGAGTATAACATTGCACATCCGTGTCCCGCGGAAAGTATAAACCTATCTCTGTTAAACCAGTTCGGATTCTTGGGGTTATAGCGCATTATCCTATCGTAGAGGAGGTAAACTATATGGGATGCACCGAGGGGCATACCGGGGTGTCCCGACTTTGCCCTCTCAACCATATCAACGCTTAGAAAACGTATAGTATTAATGGCAAGATGGTCTATCTCGCTCTTGGTTTTAAATAGCTGCGGCATAGTAAAAATATTTTAGATAAATTTTAATAAAATAAAATTATGAGTCTCAGAATTTACAACACGCTTTCGGGGAAGGTTGAGGAATTTGTTCCGATAGATCCCCCTAATGTTCGTATATACACCTGCGGTGTCACGGTTTACGACGATTCACACGTAGGACACGGAAGGAGTCTCATAGTTTTTGATGTATTCAGAAGGTTTTTAGAACATCTGGGTTATAAGGTTAAGTTTGTAAGGAACTTCACCGATGTTGACGACAAGATAATAAACAGGGCAAAAAGCGAGTGCACCGACTTTATGACCATAGCTGACAGGTATATAGCCCGATACTACATAGATATGGAAAACATAAGGGTGAGACCCGCGGATGTTGAACCGAGGGTAACGGAACACATAAAGGAGATAATAGAAGTTATACAGAAGTTAATAGATAAGGGATACGCCTACGTCGTTGAAGGAGACGTATATTTCTCGGTAAAAAAGTTCAAGGATTACGGAAAACTCTCAAAAAGGGATATAGAGGAACTGATAGCGGGAGCACGTGTGGAACCTTCGGAAAAAAAGAAGGATCCTCTTGATTTTGCCCTTTGGAAGGCTTCAAAGGCGGGAGAACCCGCCTGGGATTCACCCTGGGGAAAGGGAAGACCCGGTTGGCACACCGAATGTGTTGCAATGGTGTTCAAACACCTCGGGGAGACGATAGATATTCACGGTGGCGGTCTTGACCTGGTTTTCCCCCACCATGAGAACGAAATCGCTCAGGCGGAAGCAATAACGGGAAAACCTTTTGCCCGCTACTGGATGCATAACGGGCTTGTAACCGTAGGCGGTCAGAAGATGTCAAAGTCCCTCGGAAATTACGTAACGCTGAGAGAGGTCTACACAAAGTATCACCCTGATGTTCTCAGACTTCTTGTTCTTTTTACCCATTACAGAAGTCCCCTTGATTTTTCCTGGGAAAAAATGGAAGAAACACTCAAGGCGTATGAAAGGTTAAAGGGAGCAATAGAGGACTATGAACTTCTTAAAAAGCTCCAAATAGTTGAACAAAGCGAAGGGGGAACACATCCCCTTTATGACCACGTTAAGGATTTTGAAGAAAAGTTCTACGCATCTTTAAGCGATGACTTCAATACCCCGGAAGCTCTTGCTCACGTCTTCGGACTCGTTACGGAACTGAACAAGGTAAAGAACAAAGCCTTTTCCGAAGGAAGGATAACCAAAAATGAGCTGGAAGCTTACAAATTCGCTTCAAAATCTCTCTTGAACACCATGAAAAAGATATTCGGGCTTCTTGAAGACCTGTATCCCGAATGCAAGGTTGAAAGGGTAGTTGAAAAAGAGCTTGAGGCAGGAAAGGTATACGATGAGAAACTGATAGAAATACTGATAGAAGCGAGAAATATAGCGAGAAAAGAGAAAGTCTTTAAAGTTGCGGACTACATAAGGGACAAATTAAAAGAAATGGGAATAATTCTGGAAGATACACCAGCGGGAACTAAGTGGAAGGTAAAGGGAGAAGGAAGTTAAAAACCGAAGGTTGTGGGTATATCCATATTTACGTCTTTTACTT
>CAYRMG010000008.1:0-45195 GCA_964425585.1 uncultured Aquifex sp.
GAAGTTTATTCACACCACCTTTAAGGAGCAGTTCTTTACAGAAAAGCTTTATCACCGTGTAATAGGGGGAGGATATCTATCAATTTCAAGGCTTGCCTTTAAAGGGGTTGATAGGGGTCTGATAGATGGATTTATTAATCTTCTTTACAAGAATTTCTTTAGTTTTGTAAAGTTCCTTTGGAAAAACCTTGATATAAAGATTATTGACCTTCTTATCCACGAAAGCGTTCTGTCCGCCTTCAGAATAGGACGCTTTTCAAGACAGCTTCAAACGGGGCTTTTAAACCATTACGTAATATTTTTAACGCTCGGTATAGTTGTTATGCTCGGTGTTATGCTCTACCTCCTTGAGAGATTTAAGGGGTAAGTGAGATGGAAAAGGTGGGGTTTGAGTTTCCCTTTATATCTGTCTCCATAATGACGCCAATTATTTTCTCATTCTTGATTTTGTTCTTTAAAGAGAAATACGCAAAGTATCTCGCACTTTTAGGAACAGGTCTTACACTTTTGATTTCCCTAATAGCCTTGTCGTGGTTTGACTTCTCAAAAACCCAAGTAGTTCAATTTTACGAGGAGTATACGATACTCAAAGAGCTCGGAGTAAAACTCTCTCTCGGAGTAGACGGACTTTCCATGCTTATGTATATCCTTACCACCCTTATATCCCTTGTTGCTGTTATATGGTCTATGGGAGATGAGTCCATAAAAACACGGTTAAAAGAGTATTATATAGCTTTCTTACTTACCGAAGCTTTCGTTATCGGAGTGTTTACAAGCTTTGACCTTATAGTGTTTTACGTGTTTTACGAGCTTACCCTTCTTCCAATGCTATTTGTTATAGGGATATGGGGTTACAAGCTGAGGCTTTATTCCGCTTATAAATTCTTCATATACATTTTTATATCTTCCCTCTTTTTACTGCTCGGTATAGCTTCCCTTTCCGTTTACCACTATAAGGTAAACGGTTTCTTCAGTTTCAGCTACTTTGAGCTGCTGGGTCTTAATATACCGAACGGTTTTGAGATATTCTTATTCCTTCTCTTCTTTATAGCTTTTGCGGTAAAGACCCCAATAGTTCCCTTTCACACATGGCTTCCCGATGCACACGGGGAGGCTCCGACAGCGGGTTCCGTTGTTCTTGCGGCAATACTTCTTAAGATGGGAACTTACGCACTTCTCAGGTTTAACGTTGGACTTTTCCCCGATGCGGCAAGAGAGCTTGCTCCCTACCTTGTTGCTCTCGGTATTTACTCAATAGTTATGGCTTCCTGGATGACCATATCGCAAACAAATATAAAACGTTTTGTTGCTTACTCTTCCGTTTCCCATATGGGCTTTGTTGTAGCCGCTATGTTTTTACTTAACGTAGAAGGTATAAGAGCTTCGGTTATAGAGATGTTTGCCCACGGGCTCACAAGTGCGGGTCTCTTCATGGTTGCAGGTTTCGTTTACAACAGGCTCCATACCTTTAACTTTTCAAGCCTAAGGGGAGCCATAAAGTTCATGCCTCTTTTTGCGACAATAACCGCAACGATAGCTTTTGCAGCTATGGGGCTTCCGGGTGGTTCTTCCTTCTGGGGTAAGTTCCTTACGGTTGTTGCTTCAAGGGAATACTCAACAGCTTTAGCCCTCTTCGTTCTTGTTGCAGCATTCTTCAGCGGAGCGTATGTCCTCTACTTTATGAAAACCCTTTACCTTGATGTCAGGGAGGAAAGTATTCTTGTTCATTTCAGGGATGTTAACGGATATCCCCTTGTTGCCTTTGTTCTTATTGTTGTTCCCGTTCTTATGGTAGGATTGCTACCCTTTATATTCTTCGCTTTCTATGAGGGATACATTTTCCACTTGCTTAAATACGTTCTGAAAATTCCGTTTTGAGGGGAGTGAGAGATGGATTTAAGGGCGCTGATTGGAGCTATAGAAATTCCCGACCTTAAAAAATTTCTTCCGGAGCTTATACTCCTTATTCACGCCTTTATGCTTTTTACTTTAGACCTTGTTCTGAAAAAGGAAACCAAGAAAACAGTTCTCTCAATAGTAAGCTATGTGGGTTATTTTGCGGTTCTTCTTTCCCTTCTCGTTCCCTGGAGATATCCCGGGGATACGTTTTACGGTAATTTTACCAATGACCCGCTTGCCATTACGATAAAACTCTTTTCGCTGATAATAACCCTCGGTATACTTACCGTTGTTAACAATTACTATTCCGCTAAAAAATCCTTTTACGGGGAGTTTTACTATATTCTTGCCTTCACACTTCTCGGGGTTTTCGTGCTTGCCTCTTCCTACAATCTCATAATCATATATGTAGCCCTTGAACTTGTATCCGTGGGATTTTATATACTTACCGCACTTCTCAGGGGTTCAACAGCTTCAAAAGAAGGAGCTTTTAAATACTTAATTTTAGGCGGTCTTGCTATAGCCCTCGCCTCTTACGGTGCAGCTTTTATGTATATATACTCCGGCAGCATAGACCTCAGACAGATTCTCACCTATAAGAGTGAGGATATCCATTACCTTATTCTCGGACTCGTTTTCTTTCTCATAGGAATAGCGGTTAAAATAGGAGCTGTCCCCTTCCATTACTGGCTACCCGATGCCTACCAGGGTGCTCCGACGCCCGTTACAGCTTTTATGGCATCCGTAGGAAAGCTCGCCTTCTTTATACCTCTCGTGAGGGTTGTTCCTCTCCTTGAGGAAAAGTTTGCAACTGTCTGGACTATCACGGTAGGTTTAATAGCCGCGGTAACTATGCTTTACGGTAACTTTGTAGCACTTGTCCAGAAGGATGTAAAGAGACTTTTAGCCTACTCTTCTATAGCCCACTCGGGTTATATACTTGCGGCTGTTGCTGTTTCAAAGGTAATCGGTCTTAAGGCTGTAATATACTTTCTGATAGCTTACGCAATAATGTCCGCGGGGGCTTTTCTCGTTCTTGCACTAATGGAGAGAAATCCCGAATGGGAAAACAGCATGGAAAACTTTATGGGTTTCAGGTTTAATATGCCTTACCTTGCCTTTGCATTTCTCGTTTACATGATAGCTCTTCTCGGTGTTCCGCCTACGGTGGGTTTTGTAGGTAAAGCTTTGGTCTTTATGGCTCTTTCTTTTGATAAACTCTGGTGGTTGGCTTTTATAATGATTCTTTCAACCGCGGTATCAACGGGTTATTACATAAGACTTGTTGTGCTCATGTATATGCATAAGAATGAGAAGGAGCTGAAGGTTGAAGGTATAAATCCCCTTGAAAGCCTTTCCCTGGTTATGCTTACGGTGGGAAGTGTTCTCTTGGGTGTTCTTCCCTCTATAATTTGGTTTTTAATAAAAGCTTCAGCTGAAAGTTTATTTACGGGGTGAGAGCGATGGAATACTTCTGGATTTTAGTATTCGCTTTCATTCTTATAGTTATAGGACTTGTTATGATATCTCTGAATTCGCTTTTGGGCCCGAGGGAGCCCCAGCTTTACGAAGATTATCCTTACGAGTGCGGTGTTCCCCTATACGATAAGGACGCTCAAACTACATTCCATCAGGGTTATTATCTCTTGGGACTGCTGCTCCTTCTCTTTGATATAGAAGCGGCATTCCTGTTTCCGTGGACCGTGGTTTATAGATATCTCGGTGTTTTCGGTTTTATAGAGATGTTCATATTTATCTTTATACTCACCTACGGACTACTTTACGCCTGGGTAAAGGGAGCTCTGGACTGGCAGTTTGAGATTGAGGAAATATAAAGAAATAAATCTCGTTCTCTCAGGAGGAGCTGCAAAAGGGATAGCCCACATAGGTGTGTTGAAAGCGATTAATGAACTCGGTATAAAGGTAAGGGCTGTAAGCGGTGTAAGCGCGGGAGCCATCATTTCGGTATTTTACGCTTCGGGCTACTCTCCGGAGGGTATGTTTAGCCTTTTGAAACAAGTAAATTGGTTCAAATTGTTTAAGTTCAAACCTCCTCTGAAGGGATTGATAGGTTGGGAAAAGGCCATAAGCTTTTTGGAGGAGGTTTTACCTTACAGAAGATTGGAGAAACTTGAAATCCCGACATATATATGTGCAACGGATTTATACTCGGGAAAGGCTTTGTATTTTTCGGAAGGGAAGTTAATTCCCGCACTTTTGGGTAGTTGTGCAATTCCCGGTATATTTGAACCTGTTGCATACGATAAGTATTTACTTGTTGACGGAGGGGTTGTTAATAACCTTCCCGTTGAACCTTTTCAAGGTAGCGACATTCCTACGGTTTGCGTTGATGTTCTTCCCATAGAGGAGGAGAAGAACATAAAGAATATACTTCACATACTTTTGAGGAGTTTCTTTCTGGCGGTTCGTTCAAACTCGGAAAAGAGAAGGGAGTTTTGTAATCTCGTTATAGTCCCGGAGCTTGAAAATTTCAGCCCTCTTGATGTAAAAAAAGCAGACCAAATAATGGAACGGGGATACCGCAAAGCCTTAGAGATACTTTCTGAATAGCTCGGCTTTTCCCTGACTTCCGTAAAGCCTTATTCTTTTCTTTACGATATTTTTTACTTCCTCCATGGCAGGCTTTAAAAGCTTACGGGGGTCTATTATCTTCTTCTCTTCCGCCATTAATTTCCTTAAGGTTGCAATGAATGCGAGTCTTAAATCGGTATCGGTGTTTACCTTGTTTATCCCGAGTTCTACAGCTCTTTTTATATCTTCGTCCGGAACTCCCTTTGCCCCTTTTATGTCTCCTCCGTAAGTGTTTATGGTTTTGATATATTCCTCGTAAACACCGCTTGCACCGTGAAGAACAAGAGCTATATTCGTTAACTCCTTCACCTTCTTTAATCTGTTAAAGTCAAGTTTTGGCTCTCCCTTAAACTTAAAAGCTCCGTGAGCTGTTCCTATTGCGGGAGCAAGTGCATCAACCCCCGTTTTATCCGCGAACTCTTTAGCTTGTTGCGGGTCAACTAAAATGCTTTCCCTTGATACCACATTATCTTCAATACCTTCAAGCCTTCCCAGTTCAGCCTCAACGGATATACCAAGGGGAGCACAAAGGGAAACCACTTCCCTCGTAATCTTCAGATTTTCCTCGTAGGGTTTATCCGAGTAATCAATCATAACGGAAGTGTATCCGTGCCTTATTGCAAGAAGAACTGTCTCTATATGCTTGCCGTGGTCAAGGTGAAGAGCAAAAGGAACTTTATAACTATCCTTAACCGCGTGAACCATACCGGCTAAATACTCAATTCCCGCATACTTTATTGCACTTTCCGTAGTTTGAACAAATACCGGTGCTTCTTCCTCTTCCGCAGCCTCAAGTATTGCCTTTAAAAACTCAAGATTGTTAAAGTTAAAAGCACCTATCGCAAAGTTATACTCGTTCGCAACTTCAAAGAGAATCTTTCCGCTCAGTAATGTCATATATCTAAATTAAAATAGATTTTGTTATCCCTTGGGTTAATCCGGGAAAAAAGAAAAGAAACATAGGTTTATACGAATTTGGGTTATACCTTATTTTTTATGATTGAAAGAAGAAAGACACGTCAGATAAAGGTCGGATGGGTGAAAATAGGAGGAGATGCTCCTATAGTAGTTCAATCTATGACCTCAACAAAAACCCGCGACGTTGAAGCTACGCTGAATCAAATAAAAAGACTTTACGAGGCGGGTTGTGAGATTGTAAGGGTTGCGGTTCCCCATAAAGAGGACGTTGAAGCCCTTGAGGATATAGTTAGAAACAGTCCCGTTCCTATAATAGCGGATATACACTTTGCACCCTCATACGCTTTTCTATCAATGGAAAAAGGAGTTCACGGGATAAGAATAAATCCGGGGAATATAGGAAAGGAGGACGTGGTAAAGGATATCGTTCAAGAGGCAAAAAACAAG
This sequence comes from uncultured Aquifex sp., assembly GCA_964425585.1. Taxonomy (GTDB): domain Bacteria; phylum Aquificota; class Aquificia; order Aquificales; family Aquificaceae; genus Aquifex. Next base: position 5,857 of record CAYRMG010000008.1, read on the forward strand.
GGTATTGCTATAAGAATAGGGGTAAACTCGGGTTCCCTTGAGAAGGATTTACTTGAGAAATACGGATATCCTTCTGCGGAAGCCCTTGCGGAAAGTGCCCTCAGGTGGTCGGAAAAGTTTGAAAAATGGGGATTTACCAATTACAAAGTCTCAATAAAAGGTTCGGATGTTCTTGAAAACGTAAAGGCAAACCTTATATTCGCAAAGGAAACAGATGTTCCACTTCATATAGGCATAACGGAAGCAGGCATGGGAAATAAGGGAATAATAAAGTCTTCCGTAGGTATAGGGATACTTCTTTATCAGGGAATAGGGGATACTGTGAGGGTATCCCTTACGGACGACCCTGTGGTTGAAGTGGAAACAGCCTATGAAATCTTGAAATCACTGGGACTGAGGAGAAGGGGTGTTGAAATAGTAGCCTGTCCCACCTGCGGAAGGATAGAGGTTGACCTTCCGAAAGTTGTAAAAGAGGTTGAGAGAAAGTTATCGGGTTTGAAAAAACCCCTTAAGGTTGCGGTTATGGGGTGCGTGGTAAATGCAATAGGGGAGGCAAGGGAGGCGGACATAGGTCTTGCTTGCGGAAGAGGATTCGCATGGCTTTTTAAGGACGGAAAACCAATAAAGAAAGTTGATGAAAAGGATATGGTTGACGAACTTTTAAAAGCGATAGAAAATATGGTAAAAGATGGAGGAGGAAAAGGTTAAAGAAGAGAAAGAGGAAAAACAGGAAGAGAAAGAGGAGAAAAGGGAGAATCTCATAGAACTTATACACCAGTTTTCGGATATACCCGTAGATATAGAGGTTGTAGTGGGTAAAGCACAAAAAACAATCGGTGAACTACTCGGAATGGGAATAGGTTCGGTTATAGAGCTTGACAGAGAAGTTAAAGACTTTGTTGATATAAAGGTAAACGGAAAACTCATAGCAAAAGGAGAACTCGTCGTTATAGACGGAAAGATAGGGGTAAAAATAAAGGAAGTGGTAAAAGAGGAGACCTAAAAGGTATTATCGGATATGAAGAAAACTGCAAGCTTTTTTCCGAGGTCGGGATATACTTTCAAGAAATGGAAAAATAATAGAAAGGTGAGTAAGGAAAAGTTCATAAAGCTCGCATTGGAAGAAGCGGAAAAGGCATTAAAAGAGGGGGAAGTTCCGGTTGGTTGCGTGATAGTGAAAGGAAATCAGGTAATATCCGCTGCTCATAACGAAGTTGAAAGGAGAAAAGACCCCACCGCTCACGCGGAAATACTTGCAATAAGAAAGGCTACCGAGAGATTGGGAAAGAAGTTCTTGACGGATTGTGAGGCCTTCATAACCCTTGAACCCTGCGTTATGTGTTCTTATGCTTTTGTTTTATCAAGGATAAGCAAGATAACCTTTTTAGCTCCCGATAAAAAGCACGGAGGTGTTATTAGCCTCTTTAGTATACTTGACGAGCCGCTTCTCAACCACAAGGTTAAATGGGAATACTATCCAGTTGAGAGGGCTTCGGAACTTATATCAGAGTTTTTCAAAAATTTAAGAGGTAAGATTCATTAGATGACACCTTTTAAAGAAATTCAGCGCTTCATAAACTGGAAGGAAAGATTTTTAAGGGATTACGAAAAGATAGAGAAAGGAGACCTTGAAGCCATAAGGGAGGAAGTAAGAAAGCTACTCGGAGAGGAACCTGATGAGAGACTCCTCAAAGCCCTCAGGTCTATGTATGTAGGAGGTATGGAGCACAGGGTTGAAGATGAGGAAATAAGATACTGGACTAACTGGGCGGGAGTAAAAACCTACGAGACGTTTAACCGATTTCCTCTCTTAAGCGATATAGAGCTCGCTTTCGTCTTCTGGGCTCTCGGGAAGCTTTTTGTTCCCCTTCTTATGCACGAAAGGGGGGTAAAGTCGGAACCTTTTAAGAGACTTTCAAAGGAAGAGCAGGAGGAGGCGGTTCTTGATGAGCTTGATACCATATGGGAAACCCAGCTCACACTTATATTACAAGCACTTCAGTTTTTAGACCTGAAGTCTATCTCAAGTAAAAATCCGTCGGATGGATAAACCTCTACCTTCCATCCGTGTTCTTCTATTACCTTTTTCACTATGCTCATGCCTATACCGAATCCCTTGGGGTTCTTACTGAAGAAAGGCTCAAATATATGTTTTACCTCCTCGGGAGAAACCCCCTTTCCGTTGTCTTTATATATAAGCTTTTCTTCATTAATCTCAACGCTTATACGGCTTGCACCGTTTTCAACGGAGTTGTTTATGAGATTGTAAAAAACTTCCTTAAGGAGATTTTTATCGCCGTAAACCTCTTTTTTACCTTTTATCTCTATATCTATACCCGCGTATAGCCTTGAGACTTCCCTTATAAGACTTTCAAGACTTATTTTTTCGGGCTTCAATTTTTTTTCCTGCCCCAGATGTCTGAATTGGTTTACCAAGGTGTTTATCCTGTCAACCTCCTTAATTATGAGGGGAAGAATTTCCTTTATTTTTTCCCGCCCTTCCTCTTTCTCCAAAAGCCTCCCTATTCTTTCAAGGTTTAGTTTTATAGGTGTTAGGGGGTTTTTTATCTCATGAGCTATCCTTTTTACCGCTTCCTGCCAAACTTTGAATCTTTCTGCGAGAACAATGGGTGTTATATCCTCAAAGATGTGAATGCTTCCCTCTTCAAGTTCTATCTTTTCACACCTTATGTTTTTTTCCCTTTTTACCTCTTCTAATAAATCCTCCCTGTAGTTTCCGAACATTTTCTGAAAGGTTTTGTTTACAAAAACCTCACCGTTTTTCTTTCTGTAAAGAATTGCAACGGGAAGGGTATCAAGAAGCCTTTTGAGGGTTTCCTTTTCCTCTTCAAGTCTGTCGTAAAGCTTTTTTAGATTCTCCTTCATATCTTTAAAAACCTTTGATAGCTTTTCTATCTCGTCCCCCGTTTTTTCAACATTTATCTCTACCTTCAAGTTTCCCTTTGCTATTTCCTGAGCTTTTTCCGTTAGCCTCTCTACGGGCTCGCTTATATACCTTGCGAATAACATTGAAAGCCAAACGGTAGCAAGAAGCGTAATCAAACCTATTGCAACTACGAGGAATATGTAGATGCCCGTTATTATATCTCTTGCCTTAGTGAGGGAACGCAAATCAAAGGCAGTTTTCCCTAAAGTGTTAAGCTCCTTGAAAAATCCATCTTTTCTCTCAACGACCACATACTTATCCCCGAGGCAAAGGAAAACCTCATCTTGCTCTTCTATATCTTTCTTACAGGGATAGTGAATTATACTTTTTACGAAGCTTATTTTATTTAACTCTTCATCGGAAAGTTTTCCGAGAAGCTCCTTTTCCCTTCTTAGGTTTTCCCTTTTGTAAGATTCAAGTTCCCTGTATATTGTTTCCGAGCTCTTTGCAAGGCTTCTTATCTTCTCGCTGAAAAAAATCCTCGTTGATTGGAATAGAAGAAACACGGAAAGAATGTTCAAAGCAAAAAGGGGAATGAATATATAAAGTATTATTACGTTTGCTATCTTTCTTCTTAGTTTTCTCTGGGACTTTCCGAGATAAACCTTTATGAGTTTTCTGAAGGTTATGGCGGAAATAATTATGAGAAAGAGGAGGTCAACGTTTATGGCTATGAGTATAAAAGGGTAGTTAGCATCGGGAAGATGACTTAGGTTTAAGAAAAAGAGCCAGTTTATTACCGCAAGGAAAATAAAAAGGAAAAGTATCAGGATTTTATTCTTCACCCCTTCCCTTGATATGCTGGTGTTTTACTATTTCTCCCTCCGAAAGGTAAATTGCCGCTTCCGCAACGTTTTCCGCGTGGTCAGCAATTCTCTCGTAATGTCTTGCAACGAAGGATAGATTCATAGCCCTTTTTATGTTTCTCGGGTCTTCAAGAACGTAGGTTATGAGCTCCCTTTCCAGTTGGTGGTAAAGCTCGTCTATGAGGTCATCCCTTTCTATAACTTTTTTGGCAAGGGGGACATCTTCCTGAATAAAAGATATTACACTGTCGTTTACCATCTCCTTTACCATTTCCGCCATGAAGTTAAGATTTACGTAAGGTTTTAATGGAGGCTCCTCCGCAAGAAGAATAGCCCTTTCCGCTATATTTTCCGCCTCATCCCCCATTCTCTCAAGGTCTGAGACGATTTTATATATTCCCATAATCATACGCAGGTCTCCCGCCTCGGGCTGGTAGAGGGCAATCATTCTTATACATCTCCTTTCTATATCAACCTCAAGAAGGTCTATCGTGTCATCTCCTTTTATAACCTCCTCTGCGAGTTCCACATCCTGCTTGTTGAGGGCTTCTGTGGCTTTATCTATAGCTTCCTGAACGTATTTAGCCATTTTTATGACGAGCTCTTTTGTTTCCTCAAGTTCCTTAAAGAGTTTCATAATAGTATTTAATATATGATAGAGCTTGTAAGGAAAATATTTAAGGAAAGTGCGGAGGTAAAACTGGCATTTCTTGAACTATACGAGGAGAGAATCGTTGAGGTCGCGGGAATAATAGCAACGGCTCTGAAGGACGGCAACAAAGTTATACTTTTCGGAAACGGAGGAAGTGCAGCGGATGCTCAACATATAGCCGCCGAGCTTGTGGGCAGATTTAAGAGGGAGAGAAGACCCCTTCCCGCTATAGCCCTCACAACCGACACTTCCATACTTACCGCACTCGGAAACGATTACGGCTTTGAGACAATATTTGAGAGACAGGTTGAAGCTCTCTGTATACCGGGAGATGTAGCGATAGGAATAACCACATCGGGAAACTCGGAAAATGTAATAAGGGGGCTGAAGAAAGCCCATGACCTCGGAGCTACTACGGTAGCCTTTACGGGTAGAAACGGGGGTAAGGTAGCAGAAATAGCCCATTACACCTTTATAGTTCCTTCTTACGAAACGCCGAGAATTCAAGAGTGCCATATAACCCTCGGTCATACAATTTGTGAGCTCGTTGACAAAATACTATGCGAAGAGTCTTAGTATTTTTAAAGGATTCAAAAAATGCCCTTGAAACCTTTAAGTTAATTGAACCTATACTTAAGAATTACGGCGTTCAATATAAGAAGTTTATAAACAGGAGAAATTTTGTTAAAAAACTCAGGCCTGTAAATTACGAGCTCTTCCTCGTTATAGGCGGAGACGGAACATTTTTGAGCGGGGCACGTATAGCCTCAAGATACGGCATTCCGCTCATAGGTATAAACGAGGGGAGATTCGGCTTTCTTACGGAAATCAAGAAGGAAGAGGCTTCAGAGGTTCTTCCTATGGTTCTTGAGGGAAAGGTAAAAATTCAGGAGAGATTGATGATAGATGTATTCCTCAAAAGGGGAAACAAGATAAAGTATCTGGGGAACTATCTGAACGATGCGGTTGTATCAAAAAGTAGCATAGCACGGGTAATAAGAACGGAGGTCTTTGTAAACGGTGAAAGGATTGTTGAGGTCTTCGGAGACGGAGTAATATTATCAACCCCCACGGGTTCAACCGCATACGCTCTTTCCGCAGGAGGCCCAATACTTTACCCCGAATCAAAAAACCTCTTATTTGTTCCCATATGTCCCCACACATTGAGCAACAGACCCCTTGTTCTTCCCTCCGAGTTTACAATCACCTTCAGGATTGCTTCGGGAAATACAGAGGGATATTTAACACTTGACGGTCAAGAAGGAACTCATTTAAAAAAAGAGGATGAGGTTATCGTAAAGACTTCTAAATACGTGTGTAAAACCTTCGCACATCCTTATAAGACCTTTTTCGGCATTTTGAGGGAAAAGTTAAGGTGGGGGTAGTTTGAATCTTACCTTCTTCACCTTCCGCAGGTCTTCCCCTTTCATTATCACGAGGTCGTTCACCTCATAAAGTTTTGAAACAACGTTTTCCCCCAGTCTCGCACTAAGGTCCTGGCTTATCTTTACGTTGCTTTCTTCATTTTCAAGGTTGAAGTTTGTCGTTACTATGGTGCTCTTCAGGTTGTTATACCTGTAGGTAATTATGTAAGATATGAGCTCCCTTTGCCAATCGCTCAACCTCTCGGAACCCAGGTCATCAAGCACGAGAACGGGAACGTTCAAAATTGCCTTTATGAACTTAAGGTCTTTTCCTTCATCTATCGCCATCTTGAGCCTGTATATTAGGTCTTTCGTGTCAAAGAATACCCCTTTTACCCTTTTTTTCTCGTAAAGGGCTTTTAGAACCGCAATGGCTATATGCGTTTTTCCTATTCCCGGGGAGCCTACGAAGGTTATTCCCCTTCCCTCTTCTTCGTTGAAGGTTTGAACGAACTTCTTTGCCACGAGAAGCGCACCATCCTGGGACGGATTCATAGGTTTATAGTTTTCCAGAGAAACGTTCCAATATCTTTTGGGGATATTTAACTCCCTGTTTATATCCCTGTTTTTATACCTGCATGCACATAGCTTAAGCGTTCCGTGGCCTGTTTTCATAAAACCGGTTCCGTTGCAAAGCTCACAGGTATCAACCTTTTCCATAGTTTTAAATTAAATACTTTACTCGGCTTTTTCCCCCTTCTTCTTCATGAACTCAACCAGTTCAAGGGGAAACGGGAATATAATGGTTTTCGCGTTGTGGAGCCCTATTGTGTGGAGTGTCTCAAGGTATCTTATCTGTATGGCTATGGGTTCCTGAGCGAGTATTTTGGCAGCATCAAGGAGCTTTTGGGCAGCCTGGTATTCCGCTTCCGCACTTATTATTTTTGCCCTTCTCTCCCTTTCCGCTTCCGCCTGTCTGGCGAGAGCCTTTCTAAGCTCTTCGGGAAGGTCTATCTTTTTTAGCTCTACAGCTATTACCTTCACGCCCCAGGGGTCTGTTTGCCTATCTATTATTTCTTGGAGCTTCATATTTATCTTTTCCCTTTGGGAGAGTAGTTCATCCAGTTCCGCCTCACCGCATACGCTTCTCAATGTAGTTTGGGCTATCTGTGAGGTTGCATAAAGGTAATCCTCAACTTCAACTATGGCCTTCACCGGGTCAACAACCCTAAAGTAAACTACAGCATCAACCTGAACAGAGACGTTATCCTTCGTTATGACGTCCTGTGTGGGAACGTCCAAGGTTACCGTTCTCAGGGAAACCCTGACTATGCGGTCTATTATGGGAATCACTATGATGAGACCGGGCCCCTTTGCACCTATAACTCTCCCCAGACGAAAAACAACAGCTCTTTCATACTCGGGAATAATCTTAATGGCGGATGCAAGAAATATGAGAATCAGTATGGCTATAAATATTGTATTAATCGGAAGAAACTCCATAGAAATAATATATAGATTAACCTTTACCTTTTCAGCATAGTTTTATCAAAGCGCGTTTTCGGTTCCTCGCAGGCGTATCCCTTGCATAAGTAATACGTCGTTTTACCGTCTAACGGTTTCATACTCGCTATAAATTCGCTCAGTTTCTCGGTTTTTTCATCCTTCAGAAGGATTAAAAGATCCGGAATATATTCGGAGTCCAGCTGTCCCTTTATCTCTGTCCAGGAGTTGTCCTTAGGAACTATTACGAGCTCCTTTGAGCCGTTTACTATGAGGTCAAGGGCTATTAAAGAAAAGGTATGTGCGGATGGGAAGTTTGCTATTTCCCAGGAAAAAGCGTTAAGGGTTTTGTATCCGTATTCTTCAAGCTCTTTTTTCCCTATGAGTCTTCCGAGCCTAATCAGGTTATATGCGGAAACGGAGTTTCCCGAAGGAGTCGCCCCGTCGTAAACTTCTTTTTTCCTTACCGGAACATCGGTAAAGAAGTCGGGAGTCTGGAAGAAACCTCCGTTTTCTTCGTCCCAGAAGTGTTTTATCTGAACTTTCTGAAGTTCAAGGGCTTTTTCAAGGTAATTGCTTTCAAGGGTTGCCTCGTAAAGCTCAAGAAGTCCCCATATCAAGTATGCGTAATCCTCCAAAAATCCGTAATATTTTGTTTCTCCTTCCATATACCTGTGAAGTAGAAGTCCTTTTTCGTCAACCATTCGCTTAAGAATAAAGTCCGCACACCCCTTTGCCAGCTCTATCCATTCCTCCTTTCCGAGAGCCCTTCCGCTGAAAGAAAGACCCGCTATAGCAAGCCCATTCCAATCGGTGAGAATTTTTTCATCCCTGAGGGGTTTTACCCTCTTTTCCCTTGCCTTTAAGAGCTTTTCCCTTACATCTTTGAGCTTTTTCTCAAAGGATTCTTTATCCATTCCCAACTCTTTTGCAACTTCTTCATATTCCCTTCCCACGTAAAGTATGTTCCTTCCCGTCTTCCTTTTGGTTGCTTCTTCAAGGTAATTTCCCTCTTTCTGAAGGTTAAAAACCTTTATTGTAAACTCAAGTTCTTCAGGAGTTAAAACTTCCCTCAGCTCATCAATGCTCCAGGTGTAAAACTTCCCTTCCTCCCCTTCGCTGTCCGCATCCCACGCCGAGTAAAAAGCTCCTTCCGGAGAAAGCATATCTCTCTTTAGAAACTCAACAATTTCCTCCGATGTTCTTCTGAATAGTTCCTTTCCGAGGAGTTGATAGCCTTCCGTATATGCTATGAGCAGTAAAGCCTGGTCGTAAAGCATTTTCTCAAAGTGGGGAAGAAGCCATTCTTTATCGGTTGAGTATCTGTGAAATCCGAAACCTACGTGATCCCATATACCTCCCATTCTCATGGCGGTTAAGGTTTTATCTATCATCCTGAGAGCCTGCTCACGTTTATACCTGTAGTAATACCTTCCGAGAAACATAAGGTTATGGGGTATGGGGAATTTGGGAGCGTTTCCGAAACCCCCGAAATGCTCATCGTAAGAAGAAAATAGCTCGGAAAAAGCTCTATGGAGAACATCCTCACCCAATTGTGCTTCTGCTTTTTCCTTTGATGCTTCCTCCAGTGCCTTTACGAGATGTTTTGCCGTGTTTAAAAGCTTTTCCCTATCTTTTTCCCATAGTTCCTTAATTTTCAGGAGTATGTCTTTCAATCCGGGTCTTCCGAAAAAGCTCTCTTTCGGAAAGTAGGTTCCCGCAAAAAACGGCTCCTTGTCGGGGGTCATTATAATTGTGAGAGGCCACCCTCCGCTTCCGGTCATAGCCTGACAAACGCTCATATAAAAGGCATCTATATCGGGTCTCTCTTCACGGTCAACTTTTATGGGAACAAAGTATTTATTTAAAATTTCCGCTATCTCTTCGTCTTCAAAACTCTCCTTTTCCATCACGTGACACCAGTGGCAGGTTGAGTATCCTATGGAGAGAAATATGGGTTTGTTTTCCTTCTTTGCCTTTTCAAAGGCTTCATCGCTCCACGGATACCAATCAACGGGATTGTAAGCGTGCTGTCTTAGATAGGGACTCTTTTCCTTTATAAGCCGATTAGGTTTTCTTTTATCCATAAGGAAAGTTTAGGGATTTTTTTTACTCTTTTCTATGAGCTCTATACAAAATCTTTTGTAAGGATAACCCGCGATGAGTATAAGCTCCTGCTTTTTCACCCTGCCGAGTTCATAAATACTTTCGTCTTCCCTTAGAGCAATGAAATCAACCTGAAGTATCGGTTTTCCTACGGTAAAGCTCTTCTTTGCCGACACATCACAGCTCTTTTCCCTGAAAACGCAAAGGGAAACGTTTTGAAGAATAATGCCTTTATTTAGCCTGTTTTTTCTTTCAAAAACTGCTTTTAAGCTTTCGTTATACTTTTCAATAAAGGTGAAAAGTTTCTTTTTCCTTTCAAGTCTTCTTTTTTCCGCCTCAAGCCTTTTAAGGGAGATTATAAGGCTTTCTCTTTTTGCTTTTTCCCTTTCCAGTTCAACCTTGAGGTTATTTAATCTGTTGTTGAGGATAAAGTAATAACCTGCGGTAAGAATGAGTAGAATAACTCCCGCAAGGAATAATATGGGTAATATGTTGGCTACAAGGCTTTCCCTCAGTTCAGCGATATTTAAGCTTTTAAGTTTTTCAAGAAAACCGACTTCTTTGTTCAGATTTATCCTTATAAGCTTTTTCCTGTTCATGCTCCCTCAAGCCCCCTTATAGCAAGAATGTAGGGTATGTAAAAGGAAGCGGGAACGTATTCGGGCTCTATCGGCCCTAAAACGGGAAGATTTGTAAGAACTTTTTCAAGAACATCATCGTGCTCTATAGCTTTTCCGGCAAGGTAAAGGGTGTTTACCTCGTTCATAAGGAGCTGGTTTTTCACCTCCACGAATAAATCTTCAAGGAGTGTTTCATCCTTACTCTCAAGATACTCGTTCAGGGAAAAATTCAGAATTGTGTATGTAACGGAGTGTTCCGTATAATAAACAAAGACACTCTCGTGAAGATCCATATAAAGGATTGCAAAGGGAATCCTCAGATTAAATAGAAGTCCTCCGTTTATTATGGTTATTACCTCATAATCAACTATACCCAGCTCAAGCCCTGCCTTTTGAACTATATTCTTCAAATTATCGTATACGCTTTTTCGCACTATAACAAAAGCGAGAATTTTATACTTTTTGTCTTCCGTTTCCCACACGTAGTAGTCGTAAACACTTTCCTCCTTCAGATTTTCTTTTTCCGCATTTACATAAGTTTCTATGGCTGCCTCAAGGTCTTTCTTAGACAGTAAAACAGGATACTTGTTTAGTTTGAGTATCCCGTTTCTCGCGGTTATGCAGGTGTGGGCTTTTTTCCCCTCCAGCTTCAGTTCCTTTACCTTCTCTTTTAAGATGTTTATCTTTTCTTCCTCGCTCTTTCCATACCAGTTTATCTCAACGGGTTCAAAGGTAGGAAGTCCGTCTTTATCCACTTCAAGTATCCTTACAAAGTAAGGGGTAAGGTAAAGGGAAAGGGAAGTTTTCGGAGAGAAGGAGAAAGGAAGGGAAATCCTTATTTTCTTTTTCCTTAGCTTTTCAAGGACGTTCATTTAAGAACCCCGAGCTTTTTTTCCATCTCTATCACCGCAAGCGTGGTTTTGAGAACGGAGTCGGGGTTAAGAGAAATGCTGTCTATTCCCTGCTCGACGAGAAACTGGGCAAACTCGGGAAAATCGGAGGGAGCTTGACCGCATATGCCTACCTTCTTTCCGTATTCCTTCGCGGTTTTTATAAGTTGAGCTATCAACCTCTTCACCGCTTCGTTTCTTTCATCGTAGAGATGGGCGACAAGTTCCGAATCCCTGTCAATACCGAGGGTAAGCTGGGTAAGGTCGTTAGAGCCTATGGAGAATCCGTCAAATATCTGGGCATATTCATCAGCGAGCACCACGTTGCTGGGAATTTCCGCCATGACGTAAACCTCAAGTCCGTTGTCTCCTTTCCTGAGACCGTATTCCTCCATAACCTTTAATACCTTTTTTCCTTCCTCGGGTGTTCTACAGAAGGGTATCATAACCTTTGTGTTTGTGAGTCCCATCTTGTTCCTTACCCTGAGTATGGCCTTGCATTCCATACCGAAAGCTTCCCTGAATACTTCGGAGTAATACCTTGATGCTCCCCTCCATCCGAGCATGGGGTTTTCTTCTTCCGGTTCAAAGAGTATCCCGCCGATTAGATTAGCGTATTCGTTTGACTTGAAGTCCGAGAACCTTACTATAACGGGATTCGGATAAAAGGCTGCAGCAATTTTCGCTATCCCGTAGGAAAGCTTCTTTATGTAATAAGTTGCCTTATCCTCATAACCGAAAGTAAGCCTATCTATGTCCTCAAGAATTTTCCTCAAGTTGACCCTGTATTTATCCTTCCCCTTTGCCAGTTTTTTAAGAAGTCTCTCGTTGGCATAGTTGTAAATTATCCTGAAGTTTACGAATCCTTTATCATCTATCAGCTTTTCCCTTTCCAGCTTTTCGTAAAGTTCAACAAGGTCATCGTAGTGAAGAAGTGCGAGGGGGTGAATCTTTATGTAATTCGCTATTATGAATTCCTCCCTTGCAAGCCCTACGCCGTCGTTCGGAATGGAAGCATACCTGAATGCGGATTCTGGATTTCCTATATTCATCATTATCTTGGTTTTCGGCTTGGGAATTTCCTTTAGGTCCATTTCCTCAACTTCGTAGTCTATCCTGCCCTCATAAACGTATCCCGTTTCTCCTTCCGCACAGGAAACGGTTATCTCCTCTCCCGTTTTTATTTTCTCGGTTGCGTTTCCCGTTCCGACTACAGCGGGAATTCCGAGCTCCCTTGCAACTATTGCGGCGTGGGAAGTTCTACCGCCCCTGTTCGTTACTATGGCGGAAGCTTTTTTCATTATGGGTTCCCAGTCGGGGTCCGTTATGTCCGTCACAAGTATTTCCCCTTCCTGAAACTGGTCCGCCTCTTTTAGGTCAAAGAGCACCCTCGCCTTTCCTGTAGCTATCTTATCCCCTACGGCTATTCCTTTTGCTATAACCCTTTTTCTCCTTTCTTCTTCATTTGTCTTTATCTTGTAAATCTTCACTACGGTGTCTTTCTTTCTTGAGTGAACGGTTTCCGGCCTTGCCTGAACGACAAACAGCTCGTTAAGTATACCGTCCTTTGCCCATTCTATATCCATAGGGGTCCATCTTCCGTTCTTTTTGGAGTAATGTTCCTCTATCAAAATACCCCACTTTGCAAGCTGGAGTATCTCATCGTCGCTGAGTGCGAACTTCTTCTGTTCTTCCTTCGGAACGTTTACGATTTTTACCCTCTCATCTCCGACTCCGTATATCATCTTTCTGTCCTTCTTCCCGAGCTTTTTCTCAATTATTGCGGAATAACCTTCCAGAAGTGTGGGCTTGAATACTATATACTCGTCGGGAGTCACCTCTCCCCTTACGAGCAATTCTCCCAGTCCGTATGTTGCGTTTATTATGATTACGTCTTTAAATCCCGTTTCTGTGTCAAGGGTAAACATAACACCCGATGCTCCGAGGTCAGACCTTACCATCTTTTGAACACCGACCGCTATTCCCACCTTAAAGTGGTCAAACCCGAATCTCTCCCTGTAAACAATGGCTCTGTCGGTAAAAAGAGAGGCAAAGCAGTTCTTAATTGCAACGAGAACGTTTTCCGCCCCTACAACATTTAAATAGGTTTCTTGTTGTCCCGCAAAGGAAGCATCGGGCAGGTCTTCCGCGGTAGCGGAAGAACGAACAGCGACGTCAACAGCGTGGGTGTTGTATTTTCTGGAAAGCTCGTTATAATATTTCTTTATTAGCTCTTCCAGTTCCGGGGGAAATTCTCCCCCTCTTATCAGTTCCCTTACCTCGTGTCCCCTTTTCTGAAGGTCTTTAATATCGTCCGTGTTCAAACCCTTTAGAATCTCCTTTATCCTATCCCTGAGGTTGTTGTAGTCCAAGAAGTAGTAGTAAGCGTTTGCGGTAATAACATATCCGTAAGGAATCTTAACTCCCAGGGGCGATAAGTTTCTTATCATTTCCCCGAGGGATGCGTTTTTCCCTCCCGCTATAGGTATATCTTCAATGGTCACCTCGTCAAGCCAAAGAACTAAGGCCTTGTTTTTATCCTGAGACATCCTGACCCTCCTTTATAACAATTTCGTTAAAATCTCCGAATTTTCTAAATAAATTCTCAACCCTCTTTAAGAGCGCTAACCTGTTTCTCTTTATCTCCTCATTTTCCGCCATAACCCTCACATTATCAAAGAATCTGTCTATTATTTCTTTTAACCTAAGAAGTTCCAGGGGATTTTTTATATCTTTTGACTCAAGTTCCTTAACCGCTTCGTAAAGTTCCTTTTCTTCTTCTCTTTCAAACAGTTCCTCATTCACCTCGGTATCTTTCCAGTTTTTCGGAATAATCCTTGAAACCCTTTTTGCAACTTCAACGAGTTTGCCAAACTCCCCGGATTTACTTGCTTCATAAAGCAGTTCAACGCTCTTTATAACCTTATAAGGTTCAAAGGCGGAATAAACGTTAAGGGCTGCCCTGACTATATCAACGGGGTAATTTCCGAGGTAGGATATTAACCTCTGTTTCAGAAACTCCTCAAGTTCACCCACGTTCTCAATTGCGTATATATCCTTAAAGGTAAGGAGATTTATATCAAGACCTTTTTTGTGGAGTATCTTTATAATGCCGAAGGCACTCCTCCTGAGGCCGTAAGGGTCCGAGCTTCCCTTAGGTATCTCGCCTACCTTAAAGAATGAATATAGATTATCTATCTTATCGCTGAGGGAAAGTATGGTTCCCGTCTTCGTTTTCGGAACTTCATCCGCCAGGCTTTTGGGTTTGTATTGCTCCCAGAGGGCTATCGCCACCTCTTCGTCGTATCCCTGCTTTAATGCATAAATGTATCCCATATACCCCTGAAGTTCGTCAAGCTCCTTCACCATTTCCGTGAGCAGGTCAACCTTTGAGAGGTAAACCGCGGTCCTTACCTTGTCCCAGTCGCATCCTATGTAAGAACACAGCCTTCTCGCTATTTCTTCCATCCTTTCCTCTTTTTCGTAGAGGGAGCCTATCTTCGGGTGAAATACCACGTTTTTTAGCTTCGGAATAAGTTGTTTTAAATCCTTCTTTAAATCTTCTTTGTAGAAAAAGAGTGCGTCTTCAAGCCTTGCCCTCAGAACCTTTTCATACCCCTCTTTTATTTTTTCGTTCGGCTTGTTGTTGCTTATACCTATAAAGTAGTTGAGAAGCTTTCCGTCCCTCTCTATACAGAAAAATCTTTGGTGATGAGCGGAAACGGTTATCACGACAAGCGGGGGAAGTTCAAGGTATTTCTCGTCAAACCTCCCGAGAACCGCAAAGGGATACTCAACCAGGTTTGCAACTTCTTCAACGAGTCCTTCGGGATAGGAAGGTTTTCCCTTTACCTCCTCCGAGAGTTTTTTTATTTCTTCCTCTATTATTCTCTTTCTTTCCTCAAAGGAAGGAATTACGTAGTTATTCTTAAGAACCTTCTCGTATTCTTTGTAGCTTTTTATCTCTATATCTCCGCTTGATAGGAATCTATGGCCTTTTGTTTTATTAGAGGAAAAAACATTCCCGAAGGAAAGCTCAAGAACTTTATCGTTATGAAGTGCGAGTATCCACCTCACGGGTCTTGAGAACGTTATCTTCTTTGATGAGGTCCACCTCATGCGTTTCGGGAAGGGAACCGATAGGAGTATATCTTCAAAGCTCTCTTTCAGCTTATCAACGGGTGCTTTTTCCTTTACTTTTCTTACGAGGGCTACATACTCACCCTTGTTTTTTTTTAGGATTTTAATATCCTCAAATCTTCCGTTGTTTTTCCTCAGAAATCCCTCAAGGGCTTTTGTGGGATTCCCTTCATTGTCGTAGGCGATATTTTTGGGGGGTCCCCATATTACCTCTTCCCTTTCCTCACCTTCGTTTATAAAACCTTCAAAGATTAGAGCCAATCTCCTTGGTGTTCCGTATGTTTTTACCTTCTCAGCCTTTAAAATTTCGTTTATACGTTCTTTCAGATAATCAAGTGCGGGATTTATAACGGATGCGGGCAGTTCTTCTGTTCCTATTTCCAGGAGCAGGTTATCCATTTTTCAGAGATATTTTAACACAGGATTAAACTTCTTGCTCTATCAAGAATTTCTTTTACTTCCCTCCTTATCTCCCCTCCCCTGTATGGGTCCTTCAGGCTTTCAAGCATATAACTTCTATCCGCCTCGTCGTCAAATTCCTCAAATTCAATACTTTTCAGAAGTTCAACCGCTTCGGGAGTTAACTTCTCGGGAGCTTTCCTATCGGAGAGTTCACACCAAAGGAGAGTCCATGCCCTTGCAAGGGCATAAGGGTGATATCCCCCGCCGCCTATGTATATCCCTTCTCCGAAGAAATTTCTGACGAGATTAAAGGCTTCCAAGAATGCAACGTTTGATAGGTTAAACTTTGAGAGGTAATCCTCCATAAGGGGGTCGGTTCCGAGCTGGAGTATATACACCTCCGGTTCATACACTTCCTTCACTATCTCAAGGGATTTCTCAAGGGCGTAAAGGAACTCGTTGTCATTTAACCCTTTGGGAAGGGGAATATTGAGGTTGTATCCTTTTCCCTTTCCCTCTCCCGTCTCCTCAACGTATCCCCTTTTAAAGGGAAAGGCATACTCGGGGGATTGGTGAAGGGACAGAACGAACACCTCGTCGGTATCGTAGAAGGCTTCTTGAACTCCGTCGCAGTGATGGGCATCAAGGTCTATGTAAAGGATTTTTTTAAAACCTTTTTTCTTTCTCAGATACTCAATTCCTATCGCGGGGTCGTTTATGTAACAAAAGCCGTTTGCCCTTGACCTGAAGGCATGGTGCATTCCTCCCGCGGGGTTAAAAACCTTGTTCCCCTTTAAGAACTCCTCTATCGCCTGTATGGTTGAGCCTGCGGCCAACGATGAACCCGAAAACATAGCGTAAGATACGGGGTTCTCATAACTTCCTATGTTATACTTTTCCCTTGCTCCGCTCGGAACGCATTGGCATCTCTCCGCCTCAATAAGGGTTTCTATGTAATCCCTTTCGTGGAAAAGTAAAAGCTCCTCCATAGTTGCCGGTCTGCTTTCTATGAGCTCTTCCTTATCCAATAGATTCATAGCGTTTAAAAAGGAAAGAAGCAATGAAACACGGGGAATCTTAAGGGGATGGTTCTTCGGGTATTTATACCTTGCGTATCTTGAACTTGCTATGAGCTTAGCTTTGCTCATTCGGATACCTTACCAGAAGTAAAGGAATGTCCAAGTTATGAATTATGTAGGTCGTTACGCTTCCAAGGAAGAACTCCCTCACCGGACCCTTTCCGTAAGCTCCCATAAAGAGGGCATCCATTTCCTTTTCCTTACAGAATCCCACTATTACCTCTTCGGGTAATCCCTTAATCCCGTAGAACTTCATATTCTCCCCGAGAATTTCTTCCGCCTCTCTTTCCCTTTCTTTTGCCTCTTCAAGGTTTTCAACGACCGAAACGACGTTTATTTCGTAATTGTAAATACCTCTCAGTTCTTTTGCTATTTCCATAGCCTTCTTTGAGTTTTCTTTACCGTCGTATGCTACACAGATTTTTTTTAGCTCGCTTTCCCTCGGAGGAAACATAAAAACGGGGCAAGGTGCATTTCTCGCAACATTTTCCGCGTTTCCGCTTACCAATACACCTTTTACGAGTTTCTTTCCCTTTTTCCCTATCATTATGAGGTCTTCTTTATCCGCTTCCTTTACTATTTCCTCCCAGGGTATTCCCTGAACTTGAACTATTGAAACCTTTATACCCTCCTTTCTTCCTTCTTCCGCAAAGGTTTTGAGGAGTAAGTCTCCCTGCTCTTCAAGAAACTCCTTGACTCTTGCGGATATGCCCGGATAAAAGGTAAAACCCAGTATTGATGAAAGGTCAAGCAGAAAACTCTCATCCATGAGTCTCTCATCAATCACGTATATACCTACAACGGGTATATCCAGATGTTTACCTATCTTAAAGGCGTGCTTTGTTGCGACAAGGGAAGCAGGAGAACCGTCAAGCCCTACGATTATTCTCTTAAACATCTAAGTGTTTTACCTCCTTAGCATACTCCTCTATGAACTCCCTTCTGGGTTCTACCTGTTCCCCCATGAGTATGGTAAATATGTGGTCCGCTTCCGCGGCATCTTCTATTTTTACCTTTTTCAATCTTCTCGTTTCGGGGTTCATTGTGGTTTCCCACAGCTGTTCGGGATTCATCTCACCGAGTCCCTTATATCTCTGAACTTCCATTCCCGAACGGGCAAACTCTAAAAATCTCTCGTAAACCTCATACAGGTTGTTAACCGTTGCTCTCTTGCTCTCATACCTAATTTCTGCAGGAAGGTGGAGATGAATACCTTCAAGAACTTCCCTGTAGGAGAGTGAGGATAAAAAGTTTGTATCTATAACCGTTTCGGTTCCGAGCCTATCGTCGTAAAGTATAAGGTCGTAGGCTCCCTCAAGTTCGTTGAATTTTGTATCAATCCTGTAATCGGGGAGCTCCTCCGAAAGGAGTTCAACGAGTTCCTTTACCCTTACCGCGTTCCTAAGGTCTTCCTCCCTTACCCTGTGACTTAAAAGAAAGTTTATAACCTCTTCACCCTTTTTTCTCACAAGAGCTCTGTAAGCTTCTTCGTAATCTCTTATGTTTATCAACAACTTTATTAAATCCTCTCCCCTGTATTCATTTCCGTAAGCGTCTTTCAGGCTTCCTTTTTCTTTTATTTCTTTCATGAGAAAGTTTTCAAACTCCCTATCGTCCTTTATATAAATTTCCTTTCTGCCTTTTTTGACCCTGTATAGGGGAGGCTCGGCTATGTATACGTATCCCTCCTCTATGAGTTTTGGCATGAATCTGTAAAAGAATGTGAGGAGAAGCGTTCTTATGTGGGAACCGTCAACGTCCGCATCAGTCATAAGTATTATCTTGTGATACCGGAGTTTTTTCAGGTCTATGTCTTCCCCTATACCGCAACCGAGGGCACTCACTATAGCTTTAATCTCATCGTTTGATAGAACCTTATCAACCCTTGCTTTTTCAACGTTTATTATCTTTCCCCTTAAGGGAAGTATTGCTTGGTATCTTCTGTCTCTCGCCTGCTTTGCAGAACCACCCGCTGAATCCCCTTCAACGAGAAATATCTCGCACTTTGAGGGGTCTCTTTCGGAGCAATCCGCAAGCTTTCCGGGAAGAACCCCTTCCTCAAGGGGGGACTTTCTCCTTACGAGCTCCTTTGCCTTTCTCGCCGCTTCTCGTGCAAGTGCAGCCTCTATGGCTTTTTCAACTATTGCCTTCAGGACGTCCCTCTTTTTCTCAAAGTAGGCGGTCAAGAAATCGTAGGTTATACTTTCAACGATATTCTTCACATTCTGGTTTCCGAGCTTCGTTTTTGTCTGCCCCTCAAACTGGGGATTCGGGACTTTGCAGGCTATTACCGCGGTAAGACCCTCCCTTACATCCTCCCCCGTAAAGCTCTTTTTTAAATCCTTTGATAATTTCAGACCCTGTGCCATTCGGATAACCGCTTTACTTAGTCCCGTTCTAAAACCCGTAACGTGAGTTCCTCCCTCAACCGTCTTTATGTTGTTAACGAAACTCTCAATCCTTTCCTTGTAATCCTTTACGTATTGGAAGGCTATATCAACTATTACCCCTTCTTTTTCCCCTTGAATCCTTATAATGTCCTTAAAAAGTGCCTCTTTACCTTGGTTTAAGTATCTTACAAGCTCCTCAATTCCTTTATCAAATTTGTAAACGAGGTGTTTTCCGAGCCTTTCGTCCGTGAGCTCAAACTTGACTTCGGGATTCAGGTAAGCAAGCTCCCTAACCCTTTTCTCAACAATGTCAAACTTTATCTCGGTCGTTTCAAATATCTGGGGGTCGGGCTTAAAACTTACCTTCGTTCCCCTCTTTTTGGTTTCCCCTACAACATGCAGGGGTTCTATCACTTCACCCCTTCTGAAGGACATCCTGTATATCTTTCCGTCCCTGTATACTTCAACTACAAGCCACTCGCTCAAGGCATTGACGACGGACGCTCCTACCCCGTGGAGACCTCCCGAGTAGGTATAAACCTTTTTCTCAAACTTCCCCCCCGCTCCGAGCATTGTGAAAACCATCTCAACCGCAGGTTTTCCGGTTTCGGGATGTATATCTACGGGTATTCCCCTTCCGTCGTCTTCAACGGTTAACGAGTTATCCATATGTATTGTCACGGATATATTTCTTGCGTATCCCGCTACCGCTTCGTCAACCGCGTTATCAAGTATTTCCCAGAGGAGGTGATGAAGTCCTCTTTCCCCTACATCTCCGATATACATAGCGGGGCGGAGCCTTACGTGCTCCAGCCCGGATACAGCTTTTATGGCTTCTGCGGTATACTCTTCGGATTTAAGCCCTTTCCTTTTTTTTGCCATTCCAAATATTATATTTAAAACCTTTCATATAATTTATAGAGGAGGTTTCCTATGGCTGAGAAAGTAAAGATATACATAGACGATATGGAAATAGAAGCCGAAAAGGGAAAAACAGTTCTACAGGTAGCCCTTGAAAAGGGTATAGATATCCCCTACTTCTGCTATCATCCAAAGCTCTCCATAGCGGGTGCCTGCAGGATGTGCGTTGTTTACTGGGAAGATATAAACAGACTCGTTATATCCTGTAATCTTCCCGTTCAGGAAGGTATGAGAATAAGAACCCACAGAACCAGCGAGCAGGTAAGAACCCAGCAGAAATACCTCCTTCAGGCGCTCATGACAAGACATCCCCTTGATTGTCCAATATGCGATAAAGCGGGAGAGTGTGACCTTCAAAACCTGGGGGCTATATACGGTCCTCAGAAGCAAATAGTTCCGATTTCCGCCCTTGAAAAGGAAAGAGAAGAACACGACTGGGAAAGCGATTTTCTTGAGTATTACTCAAACAGATGTGTTGTCTGCTATCGTTGCACCCGTGCCTGTGATGAGATAGTAGGAGCACGCGCTTTATACGTTGAGGACAGAGGTTTCCACTCAAATATAGTTCCCGCGGTAAGACCTATGGATACATCAACCTGCGAAATGTGCGGTATATGCGTTCACGTTTGCCCGGTAGGAGCTATAATCTCAAAGCCCTTCAAGTATTGGACGAGAAGCTGGCTCGTTGAGAAAGGCAAAACCGTATGTAATTTATGCCCCGTGGGTTGTGAGATACAGATTGAATACGGAGTGGGAGACTGGCGTTCAAAGAGAAAGGTTTACAGAACAAAACCCACAGACGAATTAAACATATGCGCTAAAGCCTTCTTCGGATACGATGCGATAAACCACGATAGACTTCTCAAAACCGAGGTAAGGGGAAGGGAAGAAACCCCGGGAAATGTCGTTAACCTTCTTACCACCATTTTAACGGAGCACGGAGAAAAGACGGGGGTAATACTTTCCGCATACCTTCCTGAAGAGATAATAGACGAGGTTCTGAGAATATCAAAATCCGCGGGTGCTTATATCACGTGTGCCCAGACTGTTGACTTCTTCAAGTTTGCGGAAGAACTCGGAGAGTTTGATTTAGTAAATCCCGAAGAGCTGAAAGAAGGGGACACATTTGTTCTGATAGGGGATGACCTCACATCGGTTGCCACCGTCCTCTCATATCCTATTAACGGTAAAAAGGTCTACAAGATAGGAAAAACCGTGAGGGATGGGAAGTTTAATCCGGAGGAGATAAATCTTGAAGAAATTAAAGACCTTGAAGGAAAGGTTTACGTTCTCGTTATGCCCCATGCATTGAACGGAAAAACGAAGGAAATAGCCCGTGTTCTGAGAGAAGCAAGGGAGAAAGGTATAAAAGTGGTTCCCGTTCCGAAGGACGGAAACACCTTATACCTGTATGAAGCTTTAAGGAACGAATACTCTGACCTCGGTGCGGTAATAGAAAAGGCAAGAAAGGGAGAGCTTGAAAACCTAATAGTTTTCGGTGAAGAGGTTCTTGAGTTTTATGAAGAGGATATATTTGCGGAGCTTTCCGAAAAACTTGAACACCTTATCGTAGTAAGTCCCTTCAGGGACGGCTTATCCCGATACGCACACATAAGAATCCCCATGTCCTTGATGGGAGAAAACGAGGGAACGTATAGAACCTTTTTCGGGGAAGTTAAGGGAAAGAAATTCCTACCCTGGGCTTTTGACGATATAGCCTTCTGGAGATACCTCGGAGAGAACTTTAAAAATGACGGTAAGCTGAAGGTAGAAAGAAGTGATAACCTTCCCGCAAGAAAGTTCAGCCCCCACCTTTACAGAAACAACTGGATAACCCAAAGGAGCACAAATCTTTCAAAGCTTTACGAAAAGAACAAAGATATAGAGGTTTATTACGAACGTGCCCTTTAATCCTTTTTATATTTTTTCTTCACCGCCTTTAGCTGAATTTTCCAGTAAAGTATCAAAATCACCCAGGGAAATAGAAGTATAAAGAGAATGCTGAGGAGTTCTCCCGCGGTCATTTCTTCCACTCCCTTATTGCCCTACCTATATCCGCCCTTGTTATTATGCCTACAACTTCCCTACTTGATAAATCTTTAACAACGGGAAGCCTTCCGATACCCTTGGTTAACATAATTCTTGATACCTCGGAAAGTTTATCGCTTTCCTTTACCGTTATAACGTTTCTGCTCATCACATCGTAAACCCTTACGGTATTCCTTTCCTCGGGGGGAATTTTCGCTACATCGCTTTTAGTAATTATCCCAACGAGTTTCTTTCCGCTTACAACAGGAAGACCGCCTATAAGATTCTCGGAGAGAACTTTCTGAGCTTCTTGGAGCGTTGCCATAGGGTGTATGGTTAGAGGGTTCGGAGTCATGTAATCCCTTACACATAGTCTTTCAAGAATGTAAATACCGAACTCCTCCTGATGAGCCGGGGAGTCAAGCCTTGTGTTTACCTGGCTCGGGAATATGCTCCTTTCCCCGCTCAAGAAGTAGGCTATGAATACCGCAATCATTGCAGGAACAAGCAGGTCATACCCTCCCGTCATTTCCGCTATGAGTATTAATGTAGAAAGGGGAGCTTTTGCCGCTGCTGCAAAGAGGGCAACCATTCCCACTATCGTAAAAGAAGGAACGTGAAGGGATATACCGAGCTCTTTTTTTACAAATAAACTGTAAGAAGCTCCTAAAAGTCCCCCTATCATAACAGATGGACCGAAAACTCCTCCCGAGCCTCCGGAACCTATGGTGAAGGAAACCCCGAGCATAACACCGAATGCACCCGCCAAAGTGAACAGATAATCGTTTAACTTCCCGTCAAGTATAAGCTGGAGCCATCCGTAGCCGTTTCCTATTGCCATGGGAATAAACATTCCGATAATACCCGCCATAAATCCCCCTACCGCAGGCTTTATATACTCGGGAACCGGGAGTTTTTTAAAGGTATCGCTTATTAAAAAGAATGTATTCACGTAAAGCCTTGCAAAAAGGGCACAAACAAGTCCGAGAATAGCATAAGCCAAGAGACCCGAAAGCCCCACCTCCCTGAAAGGGGGAATTTCCGCGGAAAATATAGGCTGAAATCCGTATACACTTCCGAATATACTGTAAGAAACAACGGATGCTATAAAACTCGGTATCATCGTCTCAATGTAAAAATCCTTTTTGAAAAATACCTCCGCGCTTATTATGGCACCCGCAAGGGGAGCTTTAAAAATAGCAGCTATTCCCGCACCCAGGCCTATTGCAAGGGCTTCCCTTCTTTCGGATTCCTTTAACTTGAACCATTCCGCTATTGATGAACCTATTCCCGCACCTATAAGGGCTATAGGGCCTTCCCTTCCCGATGTTCCCCCCGTTCCTATGGTTACAGCGGATGTAATCAGCTTGACAATTGAAGATTTTAATGAAAGCCTCTCTCCGTGGTGATAAGCCCTTATGGCAGCATCTGTTCCCACACCTGCGGATTCGGGAGCAAGGAAATAAGCTAACAATCCCGAGATAAGTCCTCCGAGCGCTACGGTAAAGGGAAGAAGATAGGGATGCAGGGGATGAAGGGTAAAGTTTTCCCTGTGGCCTTCTCCCGCGGGAAGGGGCTGGTAATAACCTACCAACGTTTCAAGAAAAATCTTTGTAAGTAGCTCAAGCGCTTCAACGAAAAGTATTGCGGATATTCCCGAAAATACGCCTATCAAAACGGGAAGAAGTAAATACTTACGTAGCATTATAGAATTTATTTTAACCTATCAGGATACTGGAAATTGAGAATCATTATTAATATATTAAAATTAATGGGTATAAGCACAGACGAACTAAAAAAGGAATTTGCAAAATTTTTAAAGAAAAAAAACCTAAAGATTACACGCTCCCGTCTTGACCTCATAGACCTGATAGCCAATTACAACAAACATTTTGAGATAGAGGAACTTGTAAACTGGATTTCAACTCAAAACGATAAAAAGGTTTCCCGTTCAACCGTATACAGAACCGTTAAGCTTCTTGAGGAGTTCGGAGCTGTAAAGGAAGTAATAAAGAAAAACAATAAAACTATATACGAGTTTGTTGTAGGACGCTCCCACCACGACCATCTTGTCTGCACGAACTGCGGGAGGATTATAGAGTTTGTCAGCGAAGATATAGAAAAACTCCAGGATGAGATATGTAAACAATACGGATTTAAACCTACCCACCACAGGCTGGAGATATTCGGACTTTGTAAAGAGTGCAGGAGAGAAATCTCCTGACTAAAAACCTTTTCTATGAGAGGGAATGTATATAATTTATATGCATGTTTAACTTTACCGAGGAGCAGATAAAGAGATATGCAAGACATATAATCCTTCCCGAAGTCGGCGGAAAGGGGCAGGCGAAACTCCTTGAATCAAAAGTTCTCGTAATAGGTGCGGGAGGATTGGGCTCTCCTGCACTTTACTACCTTGCGGCTGCAGGT
Organism: uncultured Aquifex sp.; assembly: GCA_964425585.1. Lineage (GTDB taxonomy): Bacteria > Aquificota > Aquificia > Aquificales > Aquificaceae > Aquifex. The sequence goes on from CAYRMG010000008.1 coordinate 30,135, forward strand.
GTCGGAACAATCGGTATAGTTGATTACGATGTTGTGGATTTCTCAAATCTCCAGAGGCAGATACTCCACACAACCGAACGGGTAGGAACACCGAAGGTGGAAAGTGCGAAAAAAACCCTTGAAGCCTTAAATCCCGATGTAAAGGTGATAACATACAACACGAAGATTAATAAGAACAACATAATGGAGATAATAAAGGATTACGACGTTATCCTTGACGGAACGGATAACTTTCCCACGAGGTTCCTTATAAACGATGCCTGTTACTTTGCGGGAAAGCCCCTTGTTTCTGCGGCGATGCTCAGATTTGAAGGACAGTGCACGGTATTTGATTTCAGAAAAAAGGAAGAATCTCCCTGCTACAGGTGTCTCTTTCCCGAGCCGCCTCCTCCGGGTCTCGTTCCCTCCTGTCAGGAGGCGGGAATCCTCGGTTCCGTAGGCGGGATAATGGGAAGTATACAGGCAACGGAAGCCATAAAGCTCCTCCTCGGAATAGGAGAACCCCTGGTGGGCAAGCTTCTTATAATGGATGCACTTTCAATGGATTTCAGAAAGGTGAAGCTCAGGAAAGACCCGAAGTGTCCGCTGTGCGGTGAAAATCCGAAGATAAAAGAGCTTATAGAATACGACCAGACCTGTGAGGTAAGGTTCTGAGTGAGAAAGCTCCTCTCCCTTGAGAATTTAACCCTTTTTGCCCTTATTCTGGCGATTTTCTTCGGTCTTAAATTCCCCGATTTATCCCAAAGTATAAAGGTTATCGGCGATTTATTCATAAGACTTCTCAAAATGATAATAGTTCCCCTCGTGTTTGCATCGGTTTTTACGGCCATACTAAACCTTGAACATATAGGCAAATTAAAGGATTTGGGAATCAAAACACTTCTTTATTATCTCACAACCACCGGAATGGCAGTCCTTACGGGATTAATCCTCGTTAACATAATCCAGCCGGGGAAGGGAGAGAATTTTAACGTAAGCGGTGGAAAACCGGAAGTTGAACCTTTTTCCTTTGAAAAATTTATCATAAGCCTTATTCCCGAAAATCCCGTTGAGTCCCTTGCAAAAGGAGAGGTTCTCCAGATAATAATCTTTGCTATTCTCCTTGGTATTGCTGTCCTGACGATAGACAAATTCAAGCAGGAAATTATTAAAAACTTTTTTGAAGGTTTTGTGGATGCACTTATAAATCTTACGAAATGGATTGTTCTGTTTACACCTATCGGTGTTTTTGCCCTGGTTTCCTATATCGTAGCTACAGCGGGTATTGAAGCAATTGTATCCCTCTGGGAGTATGCCTTTACCGTTATTCTGGGACTTCTTATACACGCATTTGTTAACCTTCCGTTAATAGCTTTCATTTTCGGAAGGTATAATCCTTATAAATACTTTTTAAATGTGAGGGAAGCCCTTCTTCTTGCCTTTTCAACCGCATCAAGTGCAGCAACCCTTCCCGTATCCATGGAGCTTGCTCAAGAAAAGGGAAAGGTAAAAAAAGAGGTTGCGGGTTTTGTTCTTCCTCTCGGAGCAACCGTTAATATGGACGGAACCGCACTTTACGAGTCCGTTGCGGCGGTATTTCTTGCAAACGTTTACGGAATAGAGCTTTCCCTTTCCCAGATGGCCGTAATCTTCCTGACGGTTACCCTTGCCTCCATCGGTGCGGCGGCAATACCCGGAGCAGGGTTAATCCTTCTTACGCTCGTTCTCAGCTCGGTCGGCGTTCCCTTAGAAGGAATAGCTCTGATTATAGCGGTTGACCGCTTCCTTGATATGTTGAGAACAGCTGTAAATGTTTGGGGAGATTTAAACGGTGCAAAAATATTAAATAGATTCGTGAAATGAGAGAGAAAGACTTAGAAAAACTTGAGTTTAACAAAATAAAAGAGAGGTTAATTGAATACGCCCACTCTCCTGCAACGATTGAGAAGATAAGGAATTTAATACCCCTCACAGAAAGGGAAAAGATACTCCAAGAGATTGAGTTAATGAAAGCCTACTGGGAGATTGCGGACGGAGTTCCGTTATTTGAGTTCGGCGACATAAGGGAGCTGGTAAAGAGGGCAAAGCTGGAAGGCGCTGTTCTGAGCGTGGAGGAAATTCTGAGCATACTGAGAGTTCTTGAGCTCATAAGGGAGTTAAAGAGATTTTTATCCCCTCACGTAAATAGGTTAAAACCTCTTCAGAAAATCTACAAAAACCTCACCGTTCTTTCCGCTCTTGAGAATATAACGAGGTCAAGCATAGACCCCAGGGGTTTTGTGAGGGACGAAGCGAGCGAAGAGCTTTTAAGGGTAAGGAGAACAATAAGGAGTATAGAAACCGAGATAAGGAAAAGGCTGGAAAGCCTCGTAAATAGACCTGAGGCGGGAAAGTTCCTTGCGGACAGAATAATCACGATAAGAAACGGGAGATACGTAATTCCCGTAAAAACATCCCACGTAAAGAAGATATTCGGAATAGTTCACGGAACATCTTCCTCGGGATATACAACCTACGTGGAGCCCCAGTTCGTTATACACCTGAATAACAAGCTCACGGAACTAAAACAAAGGGAAGAGGAAGAGGTTAGAAAGGTTCTACAAAGAATCACCGAATATATAGGTGATTACGCAAAGGAAATAAGCGAAGGATTCAAGGCGTGCGTTCTTATTGATTTCCTAAATTGTAAGTATCAATTCGGGAGAGAGATTAACGGAACTTTTCCTGAGTTAGGGGAGTGGGTAGAACTTTATGAGGTAAAGCACCCGATTCTTCTTGAGGTTAAAGACGAGGTCGTTCCCGTAGATATAATTCTTAAAGAGAAAAAAGGATTAATACTTACGGGACCAAACACGGGAGGGAAAACGGTAGCGTTAAAAACCTTAGGTCTAAGCGTTTTGATGTTTCAGAGCGGTATTCCTATACCCCTTAAGGAAGGAAGTAAGTTACCGATATTTAAGAAGATTTTTACGGATATAGGAGACGAGCAAAGCATAGAACAAAGTCTTTCAACATTCTCCGCACATGTTAAAAACATAGCAGAGTTTATAAAGGAATCCGATGAGGATACACTCGTTCTCATAGATGAACTGGGAGCGGGAACAGACCCTATAGAGGGTTCCGCCCTCGGAATAGGGATTCTTGAGTATCTGAAGAAAAGAAAGGCTTGGGTATTTATTACCACGCACCACACGCCCATAAAGCTTTACGCAACGAGCTCCGATTACTACACTCCCGCAAGCGTTCTGTTTGATAGGGAAACCTTAAAGCCCCTTTACAGGATAGCTTACAACACCGTAGGGGAAAGCCTGGCCTTTTACATAGCGAAGAAATACGGAATGCCCGAGGAAGTAATAGAGATAGCCAAAAAGCACGTCGGTGAGTTCGGTGAGAAGTATATAAAGGCAATGGAAAAGCTCTCGGATTACGTGAAGAAATACGAAGAGGAACACAGGAAAATAGAAGAATTAAGGAAACAGCTGGAAAGGGAAAAAGAAGAGTTGGAAAAGTTAAAGAGGGAATACGAAGAGGCAAAAAGAAAGGGATGGAAGGAGGCATACAAGGAAGCAAGGGAGTTTTTAAGGAAGCTGGCTCAGGAATCTGAAGAGGTTCTTAAGAAATCCAGGGATAAGAAAGAGGTAAAACAGTTCATTGAGGAAAAAAGAAAGGAAATAGAGAAAATAGCTCCCCAAAGGAAAGAGATAAAGAGGGGAGATACCGTTCTCTTTATGGGTAGAAAGGGAAAGGTTCTGGATATCAGGGGAAATCAGGCATACGTTGTGACGGACAGACTGAGAATGTGGGTGGATATAAAGGACTTGGAAAAACACGAAGAAGACAAGAGAGAATTACACCCTCCCGTTCCCAAGGAAATTCCTGTTCTTGAGAATACTACGATAAATTTGGTAGGAAAGGATAGTGAAACCGCTATAAAGGAGCTTGAAAAGTTTATAGAAGAGGCTTACGTCTCGGGCATAAAAGTGGTGAGGGTAATTCACGGAATCGGAAGCGGAAAACTAAAAAACGCGGTGAGGGAGTTTCTTTCAAAAAACGATAAGGTTAAGTTCTTCAGGGATGCTTATCCGAAAGAAGGGGGAGCAGGAGTAACGGTGGTTTACCTCAAGAATGAATAAAGAATTTTCCTTTATCATTATTTGAATGAGGTATGTGCTTTTATTCATTTTCCCCTTCCTATTTCTCAGCTCTTGTCAGGACATTCCGTCAAAGTATAAAACCCCCGAAGGAAAGAAAATCCTTGAAAAGTATAAAAAACAATACGTAAAGGGTGTAGTTTTAATAGACAAGAAACTAAAAGATAAACTTCCCGGGGGTGATAAGTTTCTGATTATTTCCGTGAGAAAGCCCGATAAAGCCCGTCCCGTTGCGGTTCTGAGGGTTAAAAATCCGGATTTTCCCTACAGATTTAAAATTACCGGAAAGAACAAAATAAACCCCGACGATTTTATAGAAGGGGATTTAATCATAATGGCAAGACTTTCAAAGGAACCAACCGCAGGATTCAAACAAGGAGACCTATACGGCGTAGCTCAAGGAAAAGCAGGCCAAGAGAATGTAAAAATAGTAATAAATCAAATCTTTGAGGGAAGCGGAAAATGAAACTTTTCATAACGGGAATAGGCTCGGGACTGGGAAAGGCACTGGTTGAAGAAGCTTTAAAAAGGAATTACGAAGTTTACGCTCTTAGTAGACACATTCCCGATGAGTTTAAAGGGAGAATAAAATTTCAAAGGGGAGACCTCAGAGCCATTGAGAAGATTCCCCTATGGATTCAAAATCTCTTGAATGGAGTAAAAAAGATAGATACCGTTATACTGAATGCGGGTATACTCGGAGAGCTAAAGGATATGAAGGATATTTCGCTTAATGAAATAGAAGAGGTTATGAGGGTAAACCTTTGGTCTAACAAGGTGATTATAGACACCCTTGTAGAACTCAACATAAAGGTTGAGCTGCTCGTAGGAATTTCTTCGGGTGCGGCAAAAAACTGTAACAGAGGATGGAACGCTTATTCACTTTCCAAGGCAGGACTGAACTGCCTTCTTAAGTTATACTCTTGGGAACTTCCCGAAACTCACGTTATAGCTCTTGCACCGGGTCTTGTTTTGACTCCGATGCTCAGGGAGGTTATGTCCTCAGATGAACAAAAGTTTCCATCTGTGAAGAGAATAAAACAAGCTCCTAAACTTACCCCCGAGAAAGCCGCGGAGTTTATATTTAACATACTTCCGAAGCTTAAAATTTTTGAAAGCGGTTCCTTCGTTGATGTTAGAGATTTTCCCGAATACGAAGATTTTATTAATAAATACGGAGTATGCGAATGAACGAGGAGCTCCTGTCAAAAGAAGAGATAGACCTCTTGTTAGAAACGCTTGAAAAGAAAAGGGAGAAAAAACTTCCGAAAGGTGTTCAACCCTTTGACTTTGATGCTCTTGAGAAGATATCACCCAAAAAGTATATAAGACTTGAACAGTTCTTAAGTAATCTTTCAGCAAAACTTGAGGAAGAGTTAAAAAAGCTCCTTTTGACTTCATTAAACCTGAAACTGAAGTCAAAACTGGAAGCTCCGATTTCAAAGGTTTTACCTCAGCTCACGCCCCCCACACTGATTTTGGGCGTGGAAATTGACAAGCTGGGGGATATGTATGTTTTAATTGACTCAAAAACGGCCTACAACTTCATAAGCCTTATGCTCGGGGGCACACCCATTGAGCTTGAAGGAAAGCCCTTTTCACGACTTGAGTTAAGTATACTGAAAAGGCTTGTAAAGAACATATGTGAGACCGTTAAAAAAGAATGGAACGGTTCTTTCAGCTTACCCGTAAGCACCTGTGAGTTGATTAATGATATTCACGGTGTTGATATACAAGATGATTACTTTTTAGCGGAGTTTTCCGTTGAATTTGAGGCATTGAACACGGTTCTGGTCATTGCCATTCCCTTATACATACTGAAGGAACTGAAGGAGGAGATTACCCTCTCAAAGCCGAATCGGGAAGAAAAGGAGGAGCTCTTTAGGGCACTTCTGGGTGTTCCCCTGAACCTTGAGGTTATGCTACTGAAGAAAAAGATACCCCTAAAAGAAGTATCAAGCATAGAGGAAGATATAACCCTTCATACGGGGAAATCGGTTTCCGACAAGGTAAATATTTACGTTCAAGGGGTTTTAAAGTTTAAGGGAGAGCTGGGGGAGGTAAAGGGAAAGAGAGCTGTAAAGATAACGGACATACTGTAAAATAAAAAATTCCGAGGAAACGGAGGTAAGGGAATGGAACTGTGGGTAAAGGTAGGAGAGGAGAAAAAAAAGTATCAGGGTTCCTTCAGAGCGGTTATGGAAAGCCTCGTTAAAGATGGGAAAGGAAAAGAGGTTCAGATACTTTGTATACACGCACCCGCAAGAGAAAGGAGAAGGTTCAAAAGGGAACTCAGGTGGCACGATAGGGATATACTCAGAACAGCCTCCGCTATAGCGAGGTGGTTTTACCTCAGGGATTACAGAAAGATAAGAAGGAGAATAAAAGAATTAAAGAAAAGGGCAAAATACATTTCAAAGGGAGAAATAATGTATTGTCCCAAGATAATGGCTCAGGTAAAGGAACTTGAAAACAAATTATCGGATATAGAGAAGAAATTAGAAGAACTAAAAGTTTAAATAAAGGAGGGATAAGATGAAGATTACATTAAGTGTTATCAAAGCGGACATAGGGGGATATGTAGGACACTCCTCCACTCACCCCGAGGTTGTAAATACAGTAAGGGAGCACGTAGAAAAAGAAGTGGAAAAAGGAAACCTTATAGACTCGGATATACTCACATGCGGTGATGATATAGCCATAGTAATGACCCATACCCACGGTGTTGATGCGGAACTCGTCCACAAGATAGCATGGGAAGCTTTTGAAAAGGGAACGGAGGTTGCAAAAAAGTTGAAGCTATACGGAGCGGGGCAGGACTTACTTACCGATACTTTCAGCGGAAACGTTAAAGGAATGGGTCCCGGCGTTGCGGAAATGGAGTTTGAAGAAAGACCCTCGGAGCCAGTAATAGTTTTCTTTGCGGACAAAACATCTCCCAGTGCCTGGAACCTGCCCCTTTACGAGATGTTTGCGGACCCTATGAACACCGCAGGGCTCGTAATAGACCCCAAGATGCACGACGGTTTTACCTTTGAGGTTTTAGATGTTTACACGGGAAAGGCTGTTAAGCTAAACACACCTGCGGAGCTGTATGACCTTCTTGCACTTATCGGTTCGGTGGGGAAATACGTTGTTAAGAACGTTTACAGAAATTACGACGGGGAAATAGCAGCAACCGCATCAACCCAGAGACTTTCATTAATAGCGGGACAATACGTAGGAAAGGACGACCCCGTTCTAATAGTTCGTGCCCAGAGCGGATTTCCCGCTGTAGGTGAGATACTTGAGCCCTTTGCAAGACCCTGGATAGTTGAAGGGTGGATGAGAGGTTCCCACAACGGACCTCTTATGCCCGTTTCCTTTGAGGATGCAAGACCCTCAAGATTTGACGGACCTCCGAGGGTAATAGGTGCGGGATACCAGATAGCGAACGGAAAACTTATAGGTCCTGCGGATATGTTCAAGGACCCGGCCTTTGACAAGGCAAGGATGGTAGCCCAAGATATGGCGGATATACTAAGGAGACAGGGAATATTTGAACCCCACAGACTCCCCGCTGAAGAAATGGAATACACAACCCTTCCCAAAGTTCTAAAGAGACTTGAAGGAAGATTTTACGACACGGAAGTAGAGAAGCTCTCCGAAGAACAAAAAATAGAAAAAGAAGATATGGACTGAGACTTTGTCCCGTCTGTTTCGGGGTTCTCTTCTATTTTCCTTAGGAATTCTCTTAAGCAGAATTTTAGGTTATCTGAGGGATGCGGCGATAGCCTATTATTTCGGAGCTTCTCATATATCCGATGCCTTTTTTATAGCATTTAGAATCCCGAATGCGTTCAGGAGAATATTCGGTGAAGGGGGCTTTAACGCCGTCTTTATACCCCTCTACGGGGAAAAACTGAAGGAAAAGAGGGAAAAGGAGTTTCTATCAAAAGTTCTCGGAATCTTACTTCTCCTTTCCTTATCCGTGGTAACGCTGGGAGTTATTTTTTCCCCTATCATAGTAAGCCTTATAGCACCGGGAATAAAAAACAAGGAGACCTATACGTATGCGGTTGAGTTCCTAAGGTTCACGTTTTTTTATCTGATTCTTGTTTCCCTTTACGCTTTTACAATGGCGGTTTTAATGGTAAGGGGTTTATTTTTCGTCCCTTCCGTTTCCCAGGCACTCTTTAACCTTTTTTTCATCATATCCCTAATTCTTTTCGTTCCCGAACTGGAAGGATATGCCCTCGTTGTAGGCGTTCTTATAGGAGGTTTATTTCAGATAGTTCCGAACCTCTTTTTATTTTTAAAGCTGGAATCCATTGTTAAGCCATATTTAAAGATTGATGAAGAGATTAAAACTTTTCTGAAGAGGTTTTTCTTAACCCTCGGCAGTTTTTCCGCAAACCAGCTTTCCCTTTTTATAGATACATTTCTCGCATCCTTTCTTAAAGTGGGGAGCATATCATACGTATACTATGCGAGCAGGATATATCTTCTTCCGATAAGTCTTTTTTCCATAAGTGTTAGCAACACCTTTCTCGCAGTAGTATCTTCGGGTGAGGGGAAAGGGGAAAATCTAAAAAACGGTGTAAAACTAATTCTCCTTCTTACCGTTCCTTCCTCCGCAGGCCTTTATATTCTTTCGGAAGAGATAGTGAGCATCCTTTACAAGAGGGGGAGTTTTACCGAAGAGGACCTTTTATATACCTCATCAATCCTGAGTATCTACGCACTTTCAGTTCCCTTTTATTCCCTTCAGCACCTCTTTAAGTCTTTTTTTTACTCACAAGGAGATGTGAGGACACCCGTTAATGCCTCGTTTCTCGGGGTTTTTGTTGACGGGTTTGTTGCATCAACTTTAATATTCATTTTCGGATACGGTGTTATGGCTTTCCCCGTCGGTGCTCTTATATCTTCCATCCTTTCGCTTCTTTATCTCTACACACGGATAAAAATATCCTTTCTTCCTTCATCTTCATTCCTTGTAAAAGTTTTACTCTCAACCCTTTTTATGTCGTTTCTTATTTTCCTTGTAAAAAATACTTTGGCGAATCCGACGGTTGAAGTTTTCCTTATTCCCGTATTCGGACTACTTTACTTCCTCTTTCTTTTTCTCCTTAGAGAGGATACAACTGTTAAGTTAATAAAGTATGGGATTTTTGGAAGAGATAAGAGCTTTAAAAGAGAAGGAAATCAACAGTTCCCCTGAGTATATAAAGCAACTGGAAAAACTGATAGAAGAAAGGGATAAGTTTTACGACTTTGAGAAATCACTCATGAGCTGTGGAACAAAAATAATAGCGGAGGTTAAAAAGGCTTCACCTTCCGAGGGTGCCATCAAAGAGGTAAAACCCGAAGAACAAGCAAAACTTTACGAAGAGGCGGGAGCTGTTGCGATTTCCGTTCTTACCGAACCCCATTACTTTAAGGGTTCACTTGATGATTTGAAAAGGGTAAGAGAAACTGTAAATCTTCCCATACTCAGAAAGGACTTCACGATTGATAAAATTCACATTCTTGAGGCAAAAGCTTTCGGCGCGGATATAATCCTCCTCATTGTTAGGATGTTATCGGAAAGGGAGCTATATGAACTTCTTAGGTTTTCTGAGGAACTCGGCCTTTTTGCACTTGTAGAGGTCTTTAGCCTTGATGAGGCAAAAAGAGCCCTTGATGCGGGAGCGAGAATAATAGGGATAAACAACAGAGACCTTGAAACCTTCAAGGTTGATATAAGCAGAAGTAAAGAGCTCGCACCGAAGATAAAGGAGCTGGGGGCAAAGTTCGTTATAGCGGAAAGCGGAATAAGTAAGAGGGAGGAAGTTCTTGAGCTTATGAACCATCAGGTAGACGGCTTCCTTATCGGGACATCGTTGATGAAGAGTGATAATCCCTATAAAAAACTGAGGGAGCTTATGGGATTTTAAAATTTTAAAACTGTATTTTAAAATTGTTTTGAAAGGAGGTCAGTATGGCTAAAGGAACTGTAGCTTGGAAAATCATAAAGAATCACCTTGTTTCGGGCAAGATGGAGCCGGGGGAAGAAATAGCCATAAAGATTGACCAAACCCTTACACAAGACGCAACGGGAACTATGTGCTACCTTGAGTTTGAGGCTATGGGCGTTCCCGAAGTAAAAACGGAGCTCTCGGTATCCTACATAGACCACAACATGCTCCAGACGGACTTCAGAAATGCGGACGACCACAAATATCTCATGAGTGTGGCTAAAAAATTCGGAATATGGCTCTCCAAGCCGGGAAACGGCATATGTCACCAGGTTCACCTTGAGAGGTTTGCAAAGCCCGGAAAAACTCTTTTAGGTTCCGACTCCCATACCCCTACTGCCGGCGGTATGGGAATGCTGGCAATAGGTGCGGGGGGAATGGACGTTGCCGCTGCAATGGCCGGAGAGCCCTTCTACCTAAAGATGCCCAAGATAGTCGGGGTTCACCTAAAGGGAAAGATGCCCGAGTGGGTAACTGCAAAAGACATAATCCTTGAACTGCTGAGAAGACTTACCGTCAAGGGAGGTCTCGGAAAGATATTTGAGTATTTCGGTGAAGGTGTTAAGGAGCTTTCCGTTCCCGAAAGGGCAACCATAACGAATATGGGAGCGGAGCTCGGAGCTACAACCTCTATATTTCCCTCGGATGAGATAACCAGGGCTTACCTGAAGGCTCAGGGAAGGGAAGAGGACTGGATAGAACTTCTTCCGGACCCCGATGCGGAATACGATGAAGTTATAGAGATAAATCTCTCGGAACTTGAGCCTCTCATAGCACAGCCCCACTCTCCCGATAACGTTGTTCCCGTAAGGGAAATAGAGGGAATAAAGGTTGACCAGGTTGTTATAGGTTCATGCACAAATTCCTCTTTTGTAGACCTAACGAGGGCTGCAAAACTCCTAGAAGGAAGGAAAGTCCATCCCGATGTTGTGTTCGCGATAGCTCCCGGTTCAAAGCAAGCCTTGGAACTCATAACCCAAAACGGTGCACTTCTTAACTTTCTCAAAGCTGGTGCGAGGATACTTGAGAGCGCGTGCGGTCCTTGTATAGGTATGGGGTTTGCACCACCCACGAACGGCGTTTCCGTAAGAAGCTTCAACAGAAACTTTAAAGGAAGGGCGGGAACACCCGACGCAAAGGTATATCTTGCTTCTCCCGAAACCTGTGTTGCGGCGGCAATAGCGGGTGAGATTGTAGACCCGAGGAAGCTCGCAGAAAGGGAAGGTATAAAGTGGATAAGGGTTGAGATGCCCGAGAAATTCCCATACGGTGATGAGGCATTCATTCCTCCCCTTCCGAAGGAAGAAAGGGAAAAGGTTGAGATATACAGGGGACCTAACATAAAGCCCCTACCCGAGTTTGACCCCCTGCCGGATAAGGTAGAAGGGGAGGTTGCCCTCATTGTTGAGGACAACATTACGACTGACCATATAATGCCCGCAGGAGCAAAAATTCTCCCCCTTAGGTCAAACATATACGCCATATCCGAGTATGTTTATCACTACGTAGACCCGGAATTTGTTCCAAGAATGAAGCGGTTAAAGGAAAAGGGAAAAGCGGGGATAATAATAGGCGGAGAGAACTACGGACAGGGGTCTTCAAGGGAACACGCTGCGCTTGCACCGAGATTTCTCGGCGTGAGGGCGGTTATAGCCAAGTCCTTTGCGAGAATACACCACGCAAACCTCGTAAACTTCGGAATAGTTCCCCTTGAGTTTAAAAATAAAGAGGATTATGAAAAGTTCTCCCTCGGGGATGAGATAGAGATTCCCGACCTTATAGATAGACTGAAGAAGGGTGAAGATATAGTTGTGATAAACAAAACCACGGGGGAAGAGATTATCTGCACCTATAACCTCACACCCGTTCAGAAAGAAATACTCATAGCGGGAGGAAGGCTCAATTACATAAAGAACAAGCAGAAAAGGGAGGTCAACGCATGAGAACGAAGAAAACGGTTTCCATAGTCGGTGCGGGGAACGTGGGGGAGCACGTTGCTTCTCTTCTCCTTCTCAGAAATATCGCAAACGTAAAGATGTTTGATATACCCAGGAAAACCGAAGAAAAGGTATTTGAACCTGTAAAGGGAAAAGCTCTTGATATGAAACAGATGCTTTCTGCCATGGATATAGACGCAAGGGTGGAGGGGTATACGGTAACACCGGAAGGCGAAGGCTACGAACCCCTTGAAGGTTCGGATATCGTTGTGATAACCGCGGGCTTTCCGAGAAGGCCCGGAATGAGCAGGGAGGACCTTCTTGAGGCAAACATAAAAATAATCTCAACTATAGCGGAAAAAATTAAAAAGTTTGCTCCCGATGCTATAGTTATAGTTGTGACGAACCCCGTTGATGTTATGACTTACGTAGCCTACAAACTTCTCGGCTTTCCTAAAAACCGTGTTGTAGGTATGGCGGGAGTTCTTGATTCTGCAAGATTTAAAACATTCATATCCGAGGAACTTATGGTGTCTCCGAAAGATATACACGCTTACGTAATAGGCGGACACGGGGATGAGATGGTTCCTTTAATATCAATATCAAACGTGGGGGGGATACCTCTGAAGGACTTACTTCCCAAGGAAAAACTTGAGAAAATAATTGAGAGAACACGTTTCGGAGGCGGTGAGATAGTTAACCTTATGGGAACTTCCGCTTATTACGCTCCCGCTGCCGCAATAGTTGATATGGTTGAAGCGCTCGTTCAAAATAGCAAGAGAATACTGCCCTGCAGCGTCTACCTTGACGGAGAAGCAGGGGAGTATTACGGCGTTCAGGGCTTTTGTGTAGGCGTTCCTGTAAAACTCGGGTCAAACGGGGTTGAAGAAGTTATAAAAGTGCCTATGATAGAAGAAGAAAGGGAAATGTGGAAGCGTTCCGTTGATTCGGTCAAGAAAACCGTAGAAGTTGCGGAGGCGATACTAAGTGAGGGAAGTGCACGTAAGTGAAATAAAGAATGCTGTTAAAGAGGCAATTATAGAGGCTAACTGTAAGCTACCCCAAGAGGTAAGGGTAGCCTTTCAGGAGTCGCTAAAAAGGGAAGAGTCCGAAGTTGGAAAGGAAGTTCTGAGGCAAATACTCTTAAATGCGGAAATAGCGGAAAAAGAGGGTATGCCTTACTGTCAAGATACGGGTGTAGATGTTATATTCGTATTCCTCGGTCAGGACGTTCACGTTGTGGGCGGTTCCCTTGAAGAAGCTATAAACGAGGGTGTAAGAGAAGCAACCCAAGAGGGATACCTCCGGGCTTCAATGGTTTGGGACCCTCTCTTTGAGAGGAAAAACACAAAGGACAACACACCCGCAGTAATTCATTACGAAGTGGTTCCCGGAGATAGAATAAAGATTGCGGTAGCTCCAAAAGGAGCGGGGTCGGAGAATACCTCAAGGCTTGCCATGCTTAAGCCCGCGGACGGTTGGGAAGGTGTAAAGAAATTCATACTTGAAACGGTGAAGCTTGCAGGACCGAACGCCTGCCCACCCTTTACCGTAGGTGTAGGAATAGGGGGAAACTTTGAATACTGTGCATACCTTGCAAAGAAAGCGCTTCTCAGACCGGTAGGTAAAAGGCACGAAAATCCTATAATAGCTAAAGTTGAAGAGGAGCTCCTTGAGGAGATAAACAAGATAGGATGGGGCCCTATGGGATTCGGAGGAACCACAACGGCTGTGGACGTGAAGGTGGAAATGTATCCTTGCCATATAGCTTCGCTTCCCGTAGCTGTTAATATCCAGTGCCATGCAAACAGGCACGCGGAAAGGGTGATATGAAGTATTTACTTCTCTTTGCCTTCATAGGTATAATAACCGTGATGTTTCTCTCGGGCTTTTTATTCAGGTTAATAATGATGAAGTTAAGAAAAAAGCATGGCTAAGTATATTCTTTCCCTTTATACCGGCTCCCTCTTTATGCTTATATTCGTGGTATCCACCGTTCTTCTCAGGACGGAAAAAAATAAAAATATTGCCGGACACTTTTACGGAAGGATTCTCTGGAGATTTTACAGGATATCCCTTTCCCTTCTCCTAATTTATACTTTATTGTTTGATTTTTTCAAAGGTCTTATATTAATCTTAGGCTTGGGAGCTAACATTTTATGGTCTAAGAAACTGAAGGAATTCAAGAAAAAGTTAGGAGATATAGAAAGTTTTGATTACAATCATCCCGATAGGGTGAAATTTAGAAATATGTCGTATATATCCCTTTTTATTCTTTTTCTTAACTTTTTACTTTCAAGTTTCGTTTTAATAAAAACTTCATAGAGGAGGCTGTATGGGTAAGTTAAAGGAGTATAGGGTAAACAGGCAGATAAGGGCAAAGGAATGCAGGTTGATTGATGAAAACGGTCAGCAGATAGGCATAGTTCCCCTTGAGGAAGCTCTGAAGATTGCAGAAGAGAAGGGACTTGACCTTGTAGAAATAGCACCTCAAGCAAAACCGCCGGTATGCAAGATAATGGATTACGGAAAGTTTAAATACGAACTAAAGAAAAAGGAAAGGGAGGCGAGGAAGAAACAGAGGGAACACCAGATAGAAGTAAAGGATATAAGAATGAAGGTAAGAATTGACGAGCATGACCTTCAAGTTAAGCTAAAGCATATGAGGGAATTCCTTGAAGAAGGGGATAAGGTAAAGGTGTGGTTACGATTTAGAGGAAGGGAAAATATATATCCCGAGCTCGGAAAAAAGCTCGCGGAAAGAATAATAAATGAACTTAAGGACATTGCAGAAGTTGAAGTTCAACCAAAGAAGGAAGGAAACTTTATGATATTTGTCTTGGCACCGAAGAGAAAAAAGTAGTCATTTGATAAATTCGTAGTCCTTTTCATATCCTCCCATAGCACTTCTATGTCCGTGGGGTGAGTAAACCCCCCTTATGTTTTCCTTTTTTAGAGCTTCCCTTTCACACCTCCTACAAATTTAATGGTTATGACC
>CAYRMG010000008.1:45295-48413 GCA_964425585.1 uncultured Aquifex sp.
AGCTTCACATTAACGGGCATATACATACCCTTTTCCATCTCAACAAATACAACGGTTCTTCTTCCCGTATCTATTACCGCGCTTTCTGGAACCGCAAGGACTTCACCGAGCGGGATGTTGAACTTAACCTCAACAAGAGAATTAGGCTTTAGCATAAGGTTTTCATTTTTAGCCCTTAGTCTAACCCTGACGGTTCTTGATAGCTTATTAACTTCGGGAAATATGTAATCAACCTTTGCGTGAAGAATGTGGCGGGGATTTTCCTCCGGAATTACCATAGCTTCAGTTCCTTTAGCTATATAACCCGCCTTTCTTAAGGGAATTTCGGCTATAATCCAGGCTTCGGATATATCCGCGATTCTGTATGCTACAAACCCTTCCTTAACAAATCCGCCGTCGTAAACGTTCTTTTTGAGAATTACACCGCTTATGGGTGAACGAATAATGCTTTTGGCTTTGTAGTATTCAAGCTTCCTTTTTGCCTTTTCCATAAGTTCTTTGTCTCCTATTTTTTTCGCGTGTTCGTATTCCTCAAGGGCTATCTTCATATCGGGACTTAGAATTTTCATAAGGGGTGTTCCCTTCTTTACGTATTCTCCTTCAAATCTTCCAAAGGTGTTTTCCACCCATGCATCAGCACGAACCGTTATATCGTAAACCTTGGAAAGGTTGTAATCCACATATCCCACGGTAAAAAACTTTTTTTCAAGCCTTAGCCTTCTTACTGGTTCTGTTACAACACCTATTAGCTGGAGTTTTTCAGGGGAAATCATTATGTGATTCCCGTGAACCATTACCGCAGGTTTCTCTACCTTTCCTTTAACTATGGGAACGAATACATCGTGGGTTATCATGCTTCCGTCAGAAAAAACAATTCTTATCTGCCATGGACCGTCCATACTTATATTTAGGCTCCCCCTATATGTGCCTTCCGAAACCTTTTCAAGCTTGGCGACATCCCTCATTTCGCTCATACCGGGCATAGGAGGCATGTAAAAGTAAAACTCTTTAATTTCCTTGGGAGGCTTGACTACCACCTTTATCTTGTTTCCGCCCGTTTTTATACTACCCGTTTCCGAATAAATAATGACTTCAACGTTATTCTTTTTAAAGCTAAGAACTTCCTTGTAATCCTTTTTAAAAAATCCGAAAAAAGGCATTATAAGGACAAGAAGAATAGGAATAACTTTCTTCATAGCAGTGCCTCCGCTTTTACAACAAGTTTGTTCATGTAGGTTATCAGGGAAACTTCATCAAGCTTCAGTTTCCATAAAATCCTATACGCCCTTAAAATCTCCCTTATATCAACCCTGTCATACTTATAAGCTATAAAAAGGGAGCCTATTTCCGCTTTTTTTACCTCTATTTCCTTTCTTATCTTATCAAGGGTATCTTTAAGAAGGTTATACTCCCTTTTCAGTCCCTCAAATTCCTCCCTTAGTTTTACTTTTATGTCTTCAATTTCCCTCTTTTTTGCTTCTATCCTTTCCTTTGCCTCAAGGACGAGAAATCTTTCCCTCTTTTCATACCAGATAGGAACTGTTATCGCCACACCTACGGAAAACATATCGGGAAGGTCTGGCCTTACGGCGTAATCAAAAAGGAAGTTAAAATCGGGTTTATGCACAACTTTGGCGTATCTGTATTCCTTCATTATTGTATCAAGCTCTTTCTTCAAAACATTTGTATATACACTATTTTCGGGGTCAAAGAACTTCGGAAATGTCCTGAGGATAAGTTTTTCCCCTTTAAGCGGAACTCTTTCGTAGGTAAGTGCGTATATACGCGATAGAAGCTCCTCCCTTGTAGCTCTTTCCCTTTCTATCGCTCTCTCGGTTTTTATTATCTCAGCTTTCAAAAGTAGAAGGTCAGAAAGGAGTGCCTTGCCGTAAGAGTATTTCTCCTCGGTAATATTCTTAAGAAGTTTTATATCCTCAAGTATTTCCTTTAAAATTCTCTCCCTTTCAAGTGTAAGGAGAAAGTCGTAGTAAAAAAGGGATAAATCCCTTTTCAGTTCCCTCAGAAATACCTCCTTTCTTGCTTCTACTTCACCCGCTTTTCCTTCATATATGCTGTATTTTCTTTCTCTTTTTTCTTTAAGTATGTAGCCCTGTGAAAAGGTGAAGGCGTAAGAACTCATCGGATTTTCCTTTCTGGCTATCGGAACTTCCGTATCAAAGTTCCTCAGCGTAAATCTCAGTTGGGGGTTAGGTAAAGATAAGTAAAACTTCCCTTTCTTTAAAAAGGCTCTTTTTCTATATTCGTAAGATTCTATAAGTTTATTGTTCGTAAAAGCTTTCTGTATCAGGATTTCCAACTCTCCTGCAACAAGCGGAACCGAAATAAGCCAAAGAATTATTAACACCATGTTGATTTTTAAGGATATGCTTGGGAACTTTTTTCCTCAACAGCCTAATTTAGCGTGAATTAAACGTGAAATTAACAGGAGATTAATCATTGACCTTATTAAGTTATGTTAGTATTTACTATATAAAAAGTAATAAGGAGGTGGAAAAATGTTGATAAATGTAGAAACGCAAAAAGATTTTGATAAGGTTGTTCAGGATGTTCAGGAGAAGTCAAAGGAAAAGGGCTTCGGTGTTATGTCCGTTCATGAAGTGCACAAGATTCTTGAAAGTAAAGGCATGCCCATTAATTACAAGTGCACGATAATAGAGATATGTCAACCAAAAGCCGCAAGCACCGTTTTGTCAAAGAGGGCTGATATATCAACTGCAATGCCGTGTAGAATATCGGTCTACGAGCAAAACGGAAAGGTTTTCCTAAGCACTATGGCACCTACTGAGCTTTTGAATCTGTATAAGGCGGATGAGTTCAAGGAACTGGCACAGGAAATAGAAAATACAATAAAGAGCATTATGGAAGAAGCCGCTAAGTGAGTTTTATGAAGTTTTTAAGGAATTATTAAACCCTTTTTATTCGCTTTTTTCTATCTTTATTCTTTGTGAGATTCCTTCTTCTACTTTTTCTTGTTTTATTTCTTGGTTCTTGTTCAAAGGAAGAGGATAGGATAGCGGTTCTTTTAACGGGGAAGGGTAGACTACAGAAGCTTGAAGGTTTTAAAAAGGGTTTAAAGGATTTAGGGATTAAAAATATA
>CAYRMG010000009.1:0-47526 GCA_964425585.1 uncultured Aquifex sp.
GGGGCTATCCCAAACCCCTTGATTTCCAATTTTGATATAATCTATCCCGAATTTTTATGATTTATGTCAGGGTATTCACTTGCTATTGACACGTTAAAGTGCGTAGCTTTATTTATAGACTTTTACCTTCTCAAAGGTTATATAGCACTCTTTAAAGAGTTTGGAATTGTTTTCAAGGATTTTAAGTAGCTTTTCCCTTTCCCCGACCACTTCAAGAACTGCGGGGAGCTCGTAAGAAAGAACCTCTATATCCTCCGAGTGGAACTCCCTTCCTTTTCCGAAACCCGCTATACCTTGAAGAACTGCACCTATGTATACACCTTCCTTTTTCAGAATGTCAATGTAATCTTTTATGTGCTCTTCCCTTGAGGAATACAGTCTAAGGAGAACCTTTTCCATAGGGATTATTTTACGGAAACGAGTCTCTTGAACTGGTTCTCCATTATGAAGGAGAATGTGGAAGGTAGCTTTTTTATGTCCTCAACGCTGATGCCCGTTCTGTCAAAATACTCTTTTACCATTTTCGTGGCTTCCCCCACACCTACGGCGACAATGGGAATTCTTAGTTTCATTTGGGAAATCATATACTTTAGTTCGTCCCCTTTCAGGCCTTTTGTCGGTTGACCGTCGGTAAACAGGATTAAAACGCCTTTCTTATGTTCTTTCTTAGTTATGGTTTCAAGGCTTTCAACGCCTACGCTTATGGCCTTGCTTAGGTCTGTGCTACCTCCGAGGTTATTGAGAAGGTCAAGAATCTTTCCCTTTGCAGTTCTGTAATCTTCTCCGAAATCCTTTATAGTGTATACATTCTCGTTAAATGCCTTTATTGAGAAATCCATACCGAGTTTATCAAGAACTTCCGAAAAGAGTATAAGGGATTTAAGAGCGTTAAGAATTTTTTCTTCCTTTTTCATGGAGGAGGATATATCCATAAGGAGCTCAAAGATGAGCTCTTTCCTTTCGGGAACTTCTCTCTTCATAAAAATCCTTCCCCTGCCTATGGGAACCTCGGTTGCTATTCTTCTTATGTTTATCCTCTTTCCGCGGTAGTATTTCCCGTCCCAAAGTTCTTCTTCCCTCGGAAGGAAATTATCAAACTTCCTTTTGAAGTGCTCAACGTAAGGAAGAACGCTCTTTAATATAAGCCTGTATTTTTGAAACTCCTTCTGGGTTAGCCCGTGCTCTTTTTTGAACTTTTTATCAAGTTCCGATAAATCCTCTTCCTCCTCTTTTTGTTTCTTTGATTTGAGACTGCTTCCCGCTGATACCTCTTCCCAAGCTTTGAATATGAAGCTTACGAATCCCCTGTGTTCTACATCAACCTCAAGGGTTTTCGGAAGGAAGTAATTGAGGAAAGCTATGTCTTTTTCAAGAAGGTCTATATAGCTCATCTGCTTCATGTAATCCTTCATCCAGTCGGGGATAGCGTCAAGGGCTTTGAGTATTCTCTTTACCGCTTCCTTGGGCAGTTCCGAAGCCTTCTTATCCTTATTCTCAACTATGTAGTTTCTTATATCTTCGGGAAGCTTTGAGAGTATATCCGTCATTATGCGGGCTTTATGACCGTCCTCTCTTTTCCTTCCCTTGGCTTCTTCTATCAGCAGGTCAACGTAGTTAAGCTCCTTTGAGTAATCAACGAGAACGCGAAACTTCTGCCATAAATCTTCCATAACAATGTCGTAAGCATTCTGGGGATTTCTTTCCCTCAGGTATTCGTAAAAGTTCTTTTCCATGGTCGTGTGGTAGTGCCTTACCTCTTCGTCCGCTTCAAAATCCTCGTTTATCCACGCGTATATAAAGGAAAGGGCAAGTTCGTGATAGGGGTAGAAGGGTTTTATCTCCGAGAGTATTTCCTTATAACGTTTCTTCAGGGAAAGAAGTGCGGAGGGGTTTTCCTCAACTATGTAGTTATCAACCTTCAGGTTTTCAAGAACCGCAAAGAGAACAAGGAAAGCGGTCGGAACGTATCCCGCTCTGAACACCTCCCTTTGTCCGAATCTCCAGTGGGGAAAGTATGTATGAAGGAGAAGGGATATCTCGTGTCTTATGCTGTTTACGGTATAGTCTTCGCTTTTCCTCATGAAATCAACTACGTTGTATAAAATACCCCTCGGTTTTCTTACACCCGGAGGAACCTCTTCAACCTCTCCCTTTGACCACATCTCAAGTAGCGGAAGGTATTTCGGGTCGTATCCCGCTCCCCATCCCTCGTAAGAGGGATTCACTTCTATATCAAACTCCTCTTCCAATAAGTTGGCTATGGCTTTCCACTTTTCCTTCACGTAGCTTGAAATTATTAAGATTTAATATCATTTACAATATAAATTTCTTATAAAGATTTAATGATATTCTTATAAAACTTTTTTCAGGAAATTGAGGACATCTCGGTTTTTTACCCTGTAGCTGTCTTTATTGGATATGAGCCACGCGGTTGATTCTCCGACTTCCTCTATGACAATCAGGCCGTTTTCTTTGAGGGTTCTTCCCGTTTGAACGAGGTCAAGTATGAACTCCGAAAGTCCGACAAGGGGTGCGAGCTCAACCGAACCGCTCAGGTAGTATATCTCCGCTTTTATTCCTCTTTTCTTGAAAAAGTCATAAGCGATGTTGGGATACTTGGTAGCTACGCTTATACGGGTTGAGGAAAAATATCTTTCCTCGCTTTCGGGTTTTCCCGCTATCGCTATCTTGCAGTATCCTATTCCCAGATTAACGAGCCTGTATACGTTCGGTTTTCTCTCAAGGTAAACGTCATAACCGCATATTCCGAGGTCTGCCACACCCCTTTCCACGTAAACTGGAACATCCGAGGGTTTTACAAGATAAAAGGTATAACCGTTTTCCTCAAGGATTAACTTCCTTCCCTCTTTTAGCTTTTTTTCTATTATGCCCTTTTCCAAAAGAAGGTTTACGCTTTCCTCAAATAGTCTTCCCTTAGGCAGTGCAATCTTCAGCATTACTTTTTCTTTTTCCTCTTTGATTTTTTAGGCTTTATCCTTATGAGAACTTCGTCGGGATTTACGGTCTCTCCGACTCTTACAAATATTTCCTCAACCACACCGTCAACGGGACTGTGTATCTCATTTTCCATCTTCATCGCTTCAACGACGAGAAGGACATCTCCTTCCTTTACCTCATCACCTACATTAACTTTTATGTTCACAACCTTTCCGGTTATGGGTGATGTAACATCTCCTATTCCCTTGGGTTTCGGCCTTTTGCTTACAACCGTTCCCCCTTCCGTCGCTTCGGTGGTGAATTCTCCGTGAACAACCGCTTCCCTTATCGGCTGGAGTTGAACTTCCTCAAGTTGTCCGTCAAGTCTTATGAAGAAGGTTCTCCTGTTAGGTTCTTCTTCCCCTTTACCCGCTATCTGGACGTGATACTGTTCCCCGTGAACGGTTATATAAAACTCAACGGGTGCCTTACACTCACCCGTTTCAGCAGGCTCCTCCAGCGGGACGGGAGGAACTTCTCCTTTCTCAGCCTTTTCCCTCCACTCAAAGAACTCCTTTGCAACAACGGGAAATAGTGCATAAGAGAGTATATCCTCCTCACTTCTTGCCCCTGCCTCTATAGCCTCATCTCTTATCTTGTCAAGCTCGGGTTCAAGAAGGTCAGCAGGCCTTATATCGTAAATGGGCTTCTCATCTCCCAGAATCTTCCTTATTATTTCTTCCTTGATGGGTGCGGGGGGTCTTCCGTATAATCCTTTAACGTAGTCCTTCGTTTCCTTAGTAACAACCTTATAACGTTCTCCGTGAAGAACATTTAAGAAGGCCTGTGTTCCCACAATCTGGCTCGTCGGTGTAACAAGAGGAGGATATCCGAGGTCTTCCCTTACCCTCTTTACCTCTTCAAGAACTTCCTCAAGTTTATCTTCAAGGTCTTGCTCTTTGAGCTGGGAAATAAAGTTGGATATCATTCCCCCCGGAATCTGGTGTATGAGAACATCAACGTCCGGATAGGGAGGAAGAACATCATACTTTTTGTATTTCTTCCTTATCTCTTTCATTATGTCTCCCGCTTTTTTGTATAGCTCCGTATTTACGTTAACTTGATACCCGAACTCCCTGAGGACGTATATCATCGTTTCTCCGGGAGGGTGGGAAGTTTGACCGGAAAGGGAATAACATGCTGTGTCTATCATTTCCGCTCCCGCCTCTATACCTTTCAGTTGTGCCATTTCCGCAAGGTCTGCGGTTGTCTGGGTATGAAGGTGAACGGGATGGTCGGGAAACTCCGATTTCAGGGCGGAAACAAGCTCATAACAAACTTTAGGCGATAAAATCCCCGCCTGATCCTTTATGGATATAATATCCACCCCCATATCAACGAGTTCCCTTGCAATATTTACATAATACTCAACGGTGTGAACGGGACTTATTGTGTAGGAGAGAACGCCTTTTACTATGGCTCCCACTTTCTTGGCGGTTTCTATAGCTTTTCTCATGTTTCGGGTGTCATTTAGGGCGTCAAAAATTCTGAAAACTTCTATGCCGTTATCGTAAGCTTTTTTAACGAAAGCCTCAACGACATCGTCGGGATAATGCCTGTATCCCACTACGTTCTGTCCCCTCAGGAGCATCTCAAGTTTTGTGTTCTTTGCCCTCTCTTTGAACTTTTTCAGTCTTTCCCAGGGGTCTTCTTTTAGATATCTGAGACAAACGTCAAATGTTGCCCCTCCCCAAACTTCCAGAGACCAAAAACCGCACTTATCAAGAACCTCTATAGCCTCAAGCATATCCTCGGTTCTTACCCTTGTCGCAAGAAGGCTTTGAATCCCGTCCCTGAGGGATACATCCGTAACTTTAATTTCTTTCATAATCAGCACCTCGCTTCCTAAAAAGTTAAATAATATAATAACGAAGCCTTTTCGGAAACATGTTAAGGGAAAAAGTAATCATACACTTCCTTTTGTTTCTCTCAACCCTTGTATACGCTTATAAAAAAGCTTACCTTCCCAACTTAAAAGAATATACGATTTATGTAAAGCTTGAAATAACGGGACAATGGGAAATTCAAGAGGGAAAAGCAATAGCAACCGCAAAGATTGAAGAATCCGAGCTTGAAAAATTAGAAGGAAGGAATGGTGTTCTCATCTTGAAAAAGCCCTTTTACATTCCGAAGGCAAAAAGGATAGAAATTTTTGGAAATGTAAGCGTCAAGAATAACAGTATTTTTATAACGACATTTCCCTGGGAGGTTGAGGAACTCCCGCCAAAAAACAAAGTAAGGGAGAAATTCATAAAGCTTTTTAAAGAAGCTGTAAAAGATGAAGAACTGAGAGCCCTCGGGCTTGCTTTCATATTCGGCGAGAGCAAAAGAAATATACCCGTGGAGCTTGAGAGGATATTTCTCCACACGGGATTAATTCACGTTCTTGTTGTTTCGGGACTTCATGTAGGCCTTATCTTTTTGGTAATTTCAAAATTTTTACCGAGACTTAAAGGTGAGCTTTTGGGTCTTCTCGGAGTTTTCCTTTACGCTTACTTCCTCGTTCCCCACAATCCTCCCGTTCTCAGGGCTACGCTTATGCTGAGCTTTTACGTTCTTTCTCTCCTCTCTTTTAGAAAGCACTGCTCTCTTTGTTCCCTCCTTTTCGTTTCAACAATTTTGTTGATTCTTTATCCGCACTTTGTATTTTCATATTCTTTTTGGCTCTCATTTTTTGCCGTTCTGTATATAATTCTTGTCCTGAATGAACTGAATGCTCCCAACATAGTAAAAGGATTTCTTGTCTCCTTTTCCGCCTTTACGGGAACCGCTCCCCTTATCGGCAGTTTTTCATTTATAACTCCCCTTTCCGTAATTCTAAGCCCGCTTATTTCTCCCCTTATACTTTCCTACGCATTTTTTTCGGTGTTGTCATTAATAACATTTTTCGGCTTTCCCTTAAGTGTGGTGTTTATGGAATTAAGCGGAAATATTACGCTTCTTATAGTCAGAGCTTTTTCCGACCCTTCGCCTTTGATACTTACAAACATTAGCAAGGAAGAAGCCTTTATTCTGAGCTCCGCCGGAGCTCTGGGCTTGTTTTTCACAAAGGGATATTACAAGTTGGTTCCTCTAATCCTTGTAAATCTGTATATCTTTTTAAGGAGCCTATAGAACAGTTTAAAATAAAATAAACCTTTGTTTTATTCATAAGCTGAGGAGGTGCTCTATGAAATTACACGAGCATCAAGCAAAGGAGATATTTGCAAAATACGGAATCCCTGTTCCTGAGGGAAAGGTAGCCTTTTCCCTTAAGGAGGCAAAAGAGGTTGCGGAAGAGCTCGGGGAGTTTCCCCTTGTTGTGAAAGCCCAGATTCACTGCGGAGGAAGGGGTAAAGCGGGAGGTGTGAAGGTAGTAAAGGATATGGACGAACTTGAGAAAGCGGTTGAAGGACTACTCGGAAAGGTTCTCAAGACCTTCCAGTGTCCCGACGGGAAACCGGTAAACAGGGTTCTCATAGAAAAGGCAACCGACATAGACAAGGAGTATTATCTTGCCATAACCCTTGATAGGTCAAAATCAAAACCCGTTATAATGGTTTCCGCAGCGGGAGGTATGGAAATAGAAGAAATAGTGAAAGAAAATCCCGATGCGATAATTATAGAAACAATAGACCCCGAGCTCGGTCTTATGCCTTATCAAGCGAGGGAACTCGCCTTCAGGTTAAACCTTCCCGTTAAGGAATTCTCAAACATAGCTATTAAGCTCTATAAAATTTATTCCGACCTTGATGCCTCCCTTGTTGAGATAAACCCCTTAGTTCTTACCAAAGAAGGAAAACTTATAGCCCTTGATGCCAAGATTGATATAGACGATAATGCCCTTTTCAGGCACAAGGAACTTGAGGAGATGGAAGATGAAACCCAGATGCCCGAACTTGAGGTGGAGGCAAGAAAATACGGACTCAATTATATAAAACTCAACGGAAATATAGGGTGTATGGTCAACGGTGCGGGTCTTGCTATGGCAACTATGGACATAATAAAACTGGCAGGAGGAGAACCTGCAAACTTCCTTGATGTAGGGGGCGGTGCAAACGTAGAGCAGATAGCAAACGCCTTCAGAATTCTTATGGCAGACCCCGATGTAAAAGCGGTATTCATAAACATATTCGGGGGAATACTCAGGGTGGACAGATTGGCTCAGGGGCTCATAGAGGCCTCAAAGATGGTTGAACTAAAAGTTCCCGTAGTGGTGAGACTTGAAGGAACCAACGTAGAGGAAGGAAAGAGGATGCTTCGGGAGTCCGGACTTAACTTTATCACAGCGGAAGATATGTGGGACGGGGCAAAAAAGGCCGTTGAGCTTGCAAATAAACAGTAAGGGAGGTTCGGTATGGCTATACTTGTAAATAAAGATACTAAGGTTGTAGTTCAGGGTATTACGGGAAAAGAAGGCTCATTTCACGCAAAGCAGTGTAAGGAATACGGAACAAAAATCGTAGCGGGAGTTACACCCGGAAAAGGTGGCATGGAAGTAGACGGAATTCCCGTTTTCAACACCGTAAAGGAAGCGGTAAGAGAAACAGGAGCTAACTGCTCCCTAATATTCGTTCCCGCACCCTTTGCAGCCGATGCAATAGTTGAGGCACTTGATAGCGGTATAGAGCTCGTTGTATGCATAACGGAAGGCATACCCGTAAAAGACATGATGATGGTAAAGGACTACATGGTGAAGAATTACCCGAATGCTAAACTCATAGGTCCTAACTGTCCCGGAGTAATAACTCCCGGAGAGGCAAAAGTGGGTATAATGCCCGGACATATATTCAAGAGGGGAAGAATCGGTATAGTTTCAAGAAGCGGGACGCTCACTTACGAAGCCGCTCACCAGCTTACTAAATACGGACTCGG
The DNA here is from genome assembly GCA_964425585.1 of uncultured Aquifex sp. Classification (GTDB taxonomy): domain Bacteria; phylum Aquificota; class Aquificia; order Aquificales; family Aquificaceae; genus Aquifex. The sequence goes on from CAYRMG010000009.1 coordinate 7,852, forward strand.
TCAATCAACCGCGGTGGGTATAGGAGGAGACCCCGTCCACGGACTTACCCATAAGGATGTTATAGAGATGTTCAACAAGGACCCGGAAACCGAGGCGATACTTATGATAGGTGAAATCGGCGGAACGGAAGAAGAGGAAGCTGCGGAATACATAGAAAAGGAAGTGGAAAAGCCCGTATTTGCTTACATAGCGGGTATAACCGCACCCCCCGGAAAGAGAATGGGACACGCAGGTGCTATAATTACGGGAGGAAAGGGAACCGCGAAGGCCAAAATGGAAGCCCTTGAAAAAGCAGGTGCTTACGTAATAGAAAACCCCGCAAAGATAGGTGAGACTGTTGCGAAAATTCTTAAAGTCGTTGAGCTTGAAGAAGAAGAAAGAACGTGTGATACTGAGTAAGATTATATTAATATTTTCTTATTCGTATTATCTTTAAGAAAAACTCTAAAGGAGGTAAGAGTCATGGGACTGAAGGTTAGGGTAGATCAGGATACCTGCACCGCTTGCGAGCTTTGTTACGATAGAATTCCCGAAGTCTTCAAGAATGCAGGGGACGGCATAGCGGACGTCGTAAGGTGCGACATAGAGGACGATGAAGGATGCTGGATGAGAGTCCCCGAAGGACTGGAAGAGGAAGTCCAGGAAGTAGCCGACGAATGCCCCAGCGGCTCAATCATCGTAGAGGAAGAGTAATCCCTTCCTTTCCCTTTTTTTCATAAATTTTTTCTACTTTGGCTGAGAAGATTATCTTTCTCGGAACCGCAGGCGGAAGGATTGTAACCTTTAACCTTATAAGACGCTCCGGCGGATTTCTTATAGAGAAAAATGGGAATTATCTTCATGTGGACCCGGGACCCGGAGCTTTCGTTTACCTTCACCAGCTTGGTATAGACTACAAAAAGATAGACCTTGTCGTTCTGTCTCATTATCACCTTGACCATTCCGCAGACCTGAACACTGTTCTTGAGGCGGCAACAAACGGCGGAAAGTATAAAAACGTTTCCCTTTTCGCACCGAAGAGTGCGGTTATAGGCGAAGACAGGGTTTTACTCCCTTACCTGAGAAGGAGGCTTGTAAAAGAGGAGTTTTTTTCCGAAGGCTCTGAACACACATATAAACACTGGAAAGTAAAAGCCGTAATAAGGCATAAACATCACGGAACGGAGACTTACGGACTTTATATAAACGATAAGCTCGTTTACATATCATGCGGAGGATTTGAGGAAAGGATGCTTGAACTTTATCCAGAAAAACCGAAGGTTATGATAATAAACACAACCTTCTACAGGAAAAGAAACCACATAGAGCATCTTTCCGTTGAAGATGCCGAAATTCTAATAAAAGAATTAAAGCCGAAAAGAGCCGTGATAACCCACTACTCCCTTGAGATGCTGGAGGAAAATCCCGAAAAGGTGGCAGAAGAACTTTCCGACAAAACGGGCATTGAAGTAATCTCCGCAAAGGATAACTTAGTTCTGGATTTAGTTTAAGCTTCGCAGGAAAAAGGGAACCGTGAAAAAACCGAGAATTATACCGAAGGTTATTGAGGAAAATGCGAGTCTGTAGTTTAACCCGTATTTAAGTGCCAGCACGCCCGCAAATACCATAGGAGGCATGGCGGTTTCTATAAGTGCTACCCTGTAGGGAAGCCCTTTCAAATCAAGGACTTTAAAAAGGGCAAGTAGGATAAAAGGCGTTATCACCATCTTTATAAGAAGGGAGACAACAACGGGTTTGAGTTCGTAAGATATACGGTTAAAATCAAGGCGTAGCCCCAAAGAGAAAAGTATTACTGGGATGAGAGAAAGGGAAATCACTTCTATACTATACTCCAGAAATTCGGGAAGATGTTTTTTATGAAAAAGAAGTGAAAGAACGAGGGCTATGAAAGGGGGAAAAGAAATTAATTCCTTTACGCTTATTCTTCCTATAGCTATGAATAATCCAAGGGATATAACGAGAAGAAATGAACCGAGCTGGTCGTAAATAATCGCATACTTTAACCCTTCTTCTCCCTCAAATACGAAAACAAAGGGATAGCCCATAAATGCGGTGTTTCCGAACGTTGAAACGAGAAGAAAAGCCTTAAAGCTTCTTTCATCAAGTTTTAAAACTTTCCCGATAAAAAGCGCCAGAGTAAGGGATAGAAGTATTGAAAACCAAGCGATTAGGGGAATAACCAAAGTGTCCGTGCCTATATCGGTAAACCTCAAGTTTTGAAGAACCGCGGAGGGCAGGGCAAAGTATATAACGTAGTTTATTAAAACTTTTGAATCTTCTTCTCTAAAAACGTTAAAGCGTTTAAGGAGATAGGCGAAAGAGAGAACCAGGGGGATAAAGAGGGTTTTCTCAAGTAGCATTCAGTTGAATATCCTAACAATGTTGTAGTATGTATCCCTTTGAGCGGGAATAAACCCCGCGGATTTTATAGCCCTTACCATATCCTCAACCTTGGGAATTCTTACCTTAAAGCTCGTTGATGATATAACGTTTTCCTCTATCATAACGCTTCCCAAGTCGTTAGCCCCGAAGTGAAGCCCTATAAGTCCTACGGGCATAGTCTGGGTCACGTGGGAAGATTGGATATTCTTGAAGTTATCAAGGTAAATCCTGGACAAGGCGAGAACCTTAAGGTAGTAAGTTGTTGTCGCTTCCTCAACGTAATCCAGTTCCGTGTTTCCTTTCTTGAATGTCCAGGGAATAAATGCGGTAAAACCTCCCGTTTCGTCCTGAATCCTCCTTACCCTCTCAAGGTGTTCAATTATATGTTCTATGTTCTCTATGTGTCCGAACATCATCGTAGCCGTTGTAGTCATTCCCAGCTTGTGAGCGGTTCTGTGAACCTCCTCCCATTCCTCAACGGTGCATTTGCCCGGGGAGATTACATCTCTCACCTCTTGTGAGAGTATCTCCGCACCTCCTCCCGGAACGGACATAAGACCCGCTTTTTTTAGTCTTCTTAGAACTTCCTCAATGCTCAGTTTTTCCTTCTTTGCTATGTATACGATTTCGGGAGCGGAAAAACAGTGAATTTGAACTTGGGGAAACGCCTTTTTTATACGGGATATCATATCTTCGTAAAACTCCAAGGGAAGGTCGGGATTTATCCCCCCCTGCATAAGAAGGGTTGTTCCTCCCCACTCAACGAGCTCCCTTACTTTATCAAGAATCGTGTCCATATCAAGGACGTAGGCGTCTTCATCGGATTTTCTCCTGTAAAAAGCGCAGAATTTACATCCCGCTATACACACATTGGTGTAATTAACGTTCCTGTCTATAACAAAGGTTACTATGTTATCGGGGTGAAACTTCTTCCTTATGAAGTTTGCGAGATTTCCGAGGAGAACAAAATCCCCGTTCTCCCAAAGATAGAGAGCTTCCTCGGGATATATCCTTTCTCCCCTGAGGATTTTCGTTTTTATCTCATCTATTGATAAAGTTTTCATTCTAATACCTCCTCGTAGAGGTTAATATTAAATATTATGCAGATGAGGATTAAAGGAAGGGTTTGGAAGTTCGGAGATAACGTTGATACCGACCAGATAATTCCCGCAAGATACCTGAACACCTCCGACCCTTACGAACTTGCTAAGCACGTCATGGAAGACAGCGAACACCCGAACTTTGCAAAGGAACACAAAGAAGGGGAAATAATAGTTGCGGGAAGAAACTTCGGCTCGGGTTCTTCAAGAGAACACGCACCCATAGCGATAAAGTATGCGGGTGTTCCCGTAGTGGTTGCGAAATCCTTTGCGAGGATATTTTTCAGAAATGCTATAAACATAGGTCTGCCCATAGTTGAAGCCCCCGAGGCGGTTGATGAAATTGAGCACGGGGACGAAATAGAGGTTGACCTTGAGAGGGGAATTGTAAAGAACTTAAGAACGGGTAAGGAATACAAGGCTACCAAATTCCCCGAAACCCTTCAGAATATTCTCAAAGCCGGGGGTCTTATGGCTTACGCAAAAGAAAAACTCGCCAAGAAATAATTATGGAATATAGAGCACTTGCGGAGTTTTACGAAAAAATAGAGAAAACTACCAGCCGTCTTGAAATGGTTAAATACCTCGTTGAGCTTTTCCGAAATACTCCCAAAGAGCTAATAGATAAGGTTGTTTACCTCTCCCTCGGAAAGATAGCTCCCGAATACACTGGACTTGAGTATAACTTCGGTGAAAAGCTCGCAATAAGAGCCCTATCAAGGGTTTTAAAAATTCCGTCAACTGATATAGAAAAAAAGGTAAGGGAAAAGGGAGACCTGGGAGAGGCGGGCAAAGCTCTTTATGAAGAGCGGGGCTTTAAGCCCGAGGGTAAACTTACGGTTGAAGAGGTCTACAACGGTTTTCTTAACATAGCAAAGGCTGTAGGAATAGGTTCTCAGGAAAGGAAAATAAGGATATTCACCGAGCTCCTTAGAAAGGCAACTTCCGTTGAGGTTAAGTATCTCCTAAGAACGGTAACCGAGAGGTTAAGGCTCGGTATAGGGGATAACACAATTCTTGACGCTCTTGCTCAAGCCTTTACGGGAAGCACCGTAAACAGGGAAGTTCTTGAAAGAGCCTATAACCTCTGTTCTGACCTCGGGTATGTGGCAAAAGTTTTAGCCGAAAAGGGTCTTGAGGGCGTAAAGTCTATAAAGATAGAGGTCGGGAGACCGATAAGACCTATGCTTGCCGAAAGAATGGCAAGCCCCGTTCTAATTCTCAGGAAGCTGGGAGGAAAGTGCGGAGCGGAGTATAAATACGACGGAGAAAGGATACAGGCTCACAGAAAAGGTGATAAATTTTATCTCTTTTCAAGGAGGCTTGAAAACATAACACACCAGTATCCCGACCTGATTGAATTTCTCAAAGAAGCCATAGAGCATGACTTTATAGTGGAGCTTGAAGCGGTTGTAATAGACCCATCAAGCGGTGAAATAAAACCCTTCCAGGAGCTTATGCACAGAAAAGTGAAATACGTAACGAGGTATCACTTAAAGAAGTATCCCGTGGCGGGTTTTCTATTTGACATAATATATCTTGACGGAGAAGACCTCACTCTCAAGCCATACCCCGAAAGAAGGAGTATACTGGAGAAGGTCGTAAAGAGAACGGAACGCATAGACCTCGTTCCGAGAAAAATCGTTCAAACACCCGAAGAGCTTGAGGATTTCTTTTACGAAGCTATTGAGGAGGGTTGTGAAGGGCTCGTTTGCAAATCCCTGGCACCTGATTCCGTATATCAAGCGGGAAAGAGAGGATTTCTCTGGATTAAGTATAAGAGGGATTACAAGTCGGTTCTTGCGGATACCCTTGACCTTGTAGTTATCGGCGGCTTCTGGGGTAAAGGGCAGAGGAAAGGAACATTCGGGGCTTTGCTCATGGCATGCTATGACCCCGAAAGTGATACCTTTAAAACGGTCACAAAAGTGGGAACGGGCTTTACTGAAGATGATTTCAAAAAGCTTGAAGAGATATTAATGCCGAGAAAACTTGACCACAGGCATCCCCGTGTGAACTCCATACTTGAGGCCGATATGTGGTTTGAACCTTATCTGGTTCTTGAGATAGCGGGAGCAGAACTTACTTTAAGTCCTGTTCATACCTGCGGTTGGGGAAAGGTGGCACCGAGCAGGGGAATAGGTTTGAGGTTCCCCCGTTTTACGGGCAGATACAGGTTTGATAAAAAGCCAGAAGATGCAACAACGGAGCAGGAGATAATAGAGATGTATAGAATGCAAAGAAAGGTAAGGGTATTTTCTTAAGGTTTTTAGAAAGGGCCTCCCGGGCGGGAGGCCAAAAATCGGTGGAGGGAGGTGGGGGGAGGGAGGGGCTTTCTCACTTCTTACCTTCTTTATTACAATATTATTATATCCTTTTGGGAAAATAGGATTTAAATCATACTCACGAAATCCCGTATTCCTTTAGCTTTCTCCAGAGGGTTGTTCTGTGGATACCGAGAAGCTTCGCAGCAAGACTTTTGTTTCCCTTGGCCTTCCTCAGTGCTTCAAGAATTCTCTCCTTCTCACCGATTTCCTTATTCCTTATATTACAACTTTTCACATCTTCGGGTAAATCATTCTCGGTTATCAAGCTCCCTTCGCAAATGACAACGCAGCTCTCTATTATATTTTCCAGTTCCCGCACGTTTCCGGGATAATCGTAGGAGAGGAGTATCCTCATGGCACCCGGTGTAATACCCTCTATCCTTTTTCCGTATTTCCTTGTGAACTTTTTGAGGAAGTAATCAACAAGGTGAGGTATGTCTTCTTTTCTTTCTCTTAAAGGGGGTATCTCAACGTTTACAACGTTCAGCCTATAGTATAAATCCTCCCTGAACCTTCCCTCTTCTACGAGTTTCTTTAAATTTTTATTGGTAGCCGCCACTATTCTTACATCCACTTTCCTGGGCTTGAGGTCTCCTATCCTTTCAAACTCCTTCTCTTGGATAAAGTGAAGAAGCTTTACCTGAAGGTGAAGGGGAAGCTCTCCTATTTCGTCAAGAAAAAGCGTTCCCCCGTCTGCAAGCTCAACCTTTCCGGGCTTGTTTCTCACCGCACCCGTAAAAGCCCCTTTATTGTAACCGAAGAGTTCCGCTTCAAGAAGGTTTTCGGGTATTGCCCCGCAGTTTATTTTTATAAAGGGGTTTTCCCTTCTCGGAGAAAGTAGGTGGATATACCTCGCCAGTAGGGTCTTGCCCGTTCCGGTTTCACCCGTTATGAGTATGTTTACGTCAAGTTCCGCAACGCTTTTTATCTTTTCAAGAACCCTTATAAACTTCGGACTTTTTGTTATAATTTTGAATTCCTCCTTCTCGGTTATAAAAAGCTCCGGAACAACGTAGAAGGAGAGAACATAACCGCCCCCCACAGTTAGACGGGACACGAGAACGGAAGCCTTCTGCTTTCCGCACGGAGTTCTTACGTATAGGTCTACCCGCTCCCCTTCGGAAGGAAGCTCTTGTATGGAAAGACCTATCACCTCTTTTATATTTTTTCCTTTTATTTCACCTACTTCACTGCATAATACCTTTTTCGCAGAACTGTTGTGTTCAAGAATGTTCCCGTTCTCATCGGTAACTATAACCGCCTCCACTATAGAGTTGAGGATTACCTCAACAAATTCCTTTTGCCTTTTTACTTCCTCCATGTAATGGATTACTCTGCTAACATCTCTGAATACCTCAACAACACCGAGAAATTTCCCTCCCTCCGCGTTCGGAGACATGCTGAGGCATACATGTTTTCCGTTTTTCGTAATTACATCGTAAACCTGGACGCCCTTTCCTTCTTCCTCAACAAGTTCAAGGGGACAGTTCTTACATATGGAAAAAAGACCGTAGCAGGAACCTCCCTCCTTTACTCCTTCCCCGAGTATCTCACGGGCCTTCTCGTTCGCGTAAATTATCTTTCTCTCTTTGTTTATAACGAGAATACCGTCAAAAAAGTTGTCAAATATACGGAAATCCATATTTCTAATTAAGTTAATCCCACTCCGTCGGAACCTTTCCCATCATCCTAAGGGATTCCTCAAAAGCTCCCATATACTTCATGGCTGTTATCATTGAACCCTTAAACTTTAACTTTTTCGTCAACATAGCGGCTCTCGGACCCATATCACCGCTCGCAAGCTTTTTCCAGTTTTCAAGGGTAGCCCACAGTTCAAAGTCATATTTTTTCCCGTCGGCTTTTCCGGCTGATACCGCCTCCCCGTTCTTAATTATAAGCTCAACCGCTTCCTCGGGATTACCCTCAACATAATACTTTATGGATGCAGAAAAGTTCTTGAGGTTTTCCCTGAGCTTCTTATTTTCGTTCCAAAGCTTTGCATACTCTTTAATCCAATCTTCCGAAAGGAACTTAAATCCCATAACAAACTCCCGAAAAAGTTAAAAGGAAAGAGCTCAAAGCCCCGCCTCTTCCCTTAGGGCTTTGAAAACCTCGTTGAAAGATACCTCATCGTTCTTTACAAAAACCCCGACGTTACCCACAACACACACGGAGTATTTGGGTCCCGTCAGAGCCCAACCTATTAAAGGAGTCCATTCCTGTCCCGAAAATGCCGTATACCCGTCACACTGCATTTTGGCCATTGCATTGTTTGCAGCACACATTTCCGCAGCCATAGCCGCGTGTTCCTCCGAGATATCTCCCTTATAAGCTACAAGTTTTCCGTCGTCGGAAAACTCACCCGCCGCAAAAACCCCTTTGATTTGCATCAACTTGTCCAAGTTTGCCATTTTTACCACCTCCTTTAAATGTATTTGGAAAGAGTTTCAAAAATCTTGTCAAAGTCCGCCTTTTCAAGCTCAACGAACACACCCACGTTGCCCATTATGCATGCCGCATATTTTCCGCCCGCAACCGCGAAACCGACGACAGGATAAAAGCCATCTTTTCCCGTATATAGGCTCCATCCCTTTGCCTGCATGTTTCCCATGAGCTTATTAGCCGCACACATCATAGCGGCTATTTCCGCAGCTTTCTCGTCAATATCCCCGTAATAGGCGAGAAGCCTTCCGTCATCGGAAAATTCACCCGCCGCAACGGCGCCCGGTATTGACATAAGCTCCTTTAACTTGCTGAGCGTAGCCATCTTCTCACCTCCTTAAGATTTTTCACAAGGATTTGTTGCAAGTTTTGTGCCGAAAAAGTTTCCTTGAAAATCCGCGGAAATTTACCGAGGAATGCGTTGCATGTTGCAACACTGTTGCATCAAGTGTTTCAACATCGGGAAAAATAGAATGTAAGTATGAGGGTTCTGAAAGCGGAAGAAATGGCAAGAATAGACAGGATAACTATAGAGGAGATAGGTATTCCTTCCCTTGTCCTTATGGAGAATGCGGGAAGGGGTGTTTATGAAGAAATTCTCAAGCACTTTCACGGGATTGGGAGGGTTTTGGTTGTTGCGGGAAAGGGGAACAACGGAGGGGATGCAATCGTTGCGGGAAGACATCTCTACCTGAACGGATACGATGTTGATATTTTCCTCGTTTACGGAGAGGTGAAAGGTGATGCAAAACTTCAGCTTGATATAGCGCGGAGGTTGGGGATAAGTATCCTTACGGAAGAGCCCGACTTAGGTAGTTACGACCTTATAATTGACGGAATTTTCGGAACCGGATTTAAACCTCCCGTAAAGGGAGGTGTAGAAAAGATTATTAAGGGAATAAATAAAAGCGGTGCAAAGGTCGTCAGTGTTGATATTCCTTCGGGACTGAGCGCGGATACCGGTGAAATTTTTGAGCCCTCCGTTAGAGCAGACCTTACCGTAACCTTTCAATTTCCGAAGGTTTGCCATGTTCTTTTTCCTTCTTCCAAGCTGTGCGGAAAAGTTGTAGTAAAAGATATATCAATTCCCGAGTATTTGGCGAAGGACATTAAGAGAAACGTATTACATGAAAAGGCTCTAAAGCTTTACAAAAGGGAAGAAGATACATACAAGACAAGGGAAGGCCATATCCTTATTGTGGGGGGAAGTGTCGGAAAAACCGGGGCTGTTGTTATGTCTGCAAAAGCCGCAACGAGAACCGGGGCGGGTCTTGTGAGCGTCGGTATTCCGGAAGGTTTGAACACCATAGTTGAGAGTCTGATAATTGAAGAGATGTGCATACCCCTAAAAGGAAGAGAAAGACTTTCGGTTTTCTCGGTAAAACAGATTCTTGAGATTCAAGAAAGGCACCATATACTCGCTCTGGGTATGGGTATGGGCAGGTATGAGGAGGGACAGGATATAGTGATTACACTCCTTGAGAGGTGGGAAAAAGCCATTCTTCTTGATGCGGACGGAATAAACAATCTCGCGGATTACGGGGACTATACGCCTTTGAAAGAAAGAAAAGTTCCTGCCGTTCTCACTCCCCACATAGGTGAGTTTTCAAGGCTCACGGGATACGACACAAGAACCATAACTTATAACCAGATAGACCTTGCTTCCGAATTCGCCCATAAAAATAATTGCTACGTTGTTCTTAAAGGAGGAAGAACGGTCATATCAACGCCCGAAGGAGATTCATACGTATTTACGGAGGGAACACCCGCACTCGCAAAAGGAGGAACTGGTGACGTTTTATCGGGTATTCTTTCCGCATTAATTCCTAAGATGGAAACCCTTGAGGCTTTAAAGCTCGGTGTTTATCTGCACGGGATTGCGGGAAAAATCGCGGAAAGGAAACTCCACAGGGAGAGTGTTAAAGCCCTTGACGTTGTTGAGTGTATACCCGAAGCTTATAGGGAAATTGAAGCTAAAATTATTTAATTAGACGGGGTGGCCGAGCGGACTAAGGCGGGGGACTCGAAATCCCCTGGCGGGTTTTCGCCCGCCCGTGGGTTCGAATCCCACCCCCGTCGCTTAAGACATTCCCTCAATGAATTTCTTTATCCTTTCAACACCTTCCTTCAGTTCTTCAAGGTTTCTTGTGTAGGCAAACCTTACGTGCTTTTCCGTTTTATTTTTACCGAAATCAATGCCGGGTGTTGCTGCTACCTTTCCCTTTCTCAATAGCTCCATACAAAATGTGTAGGAGTCTTTTGCGTAATCGCTCACATCAGCCCAGATGTAAAAAGCACCTTGGGGTTTTGCCTTTATTTTGAAAATTTTTTTTAGCTCTCCGTATAGGAAGTCTCTCCTATCTTTAAATATTCTCCTTACATCCTCAAGATATTCATAATCAAAGGCACCGAGAGCCGCATACTGGCTGAGGGTGGGAGCGGATATAAAAACGTTTTGTATAATTATTTCTGCCTTTCTCACAAGATTTTTGGGAAGTATTATCCAGCCTATGCGGAACCCGGGCATACAGAAGAATTTTGAAAAGCCGTTTATAACTATTACGTTCTCGGAAAACTCAAGGGCTGTGTGCTCTTTTTCATCGTAAACGAGTCCGTGGTATATCTCATCCGAAATTAGGGCTATTCCCCTCTCTTCGCAAAACTCTACCAGCTTCTTCATGCTTTCTTCCGAGTAAAGGGTTCCGGTAGGATTTTGGGGAGATGAAATGTGAACAGCTTGAGCGTTCAGACCTTCTATCATCTCCGGTCTTATTTCGTAATTGGTTTCCTCATCAACATTTACAAAAATCGGGTTCACACAAAGAAGATGGGCAAAGTTCTTATAACAGGGATATGACGGGTCGGGAAGGATTATTCTATCCCCTTCATTCAGCAAAAGGGCATAAGCTACCAAAAAAGCTCCGGAGGTTCCCGTTGTTATTGCAACTCTCTCGGGAGATACATCAACCCCGTATTTTTTGTAGTAAAACTCGCTTATCTTTTCCCTGAGTTCCCAAAGCCCGAGGGCGGGCGTGTAGAAGAACTTTTTTTCTTTAACCGCCCTTTCAAGTTCCTCAATTACCCGCGGTGAAGGCTCAAGGTCGGGCTCTCCTATTTCCATGTGTATCACATTCTCATACTTCTTTGCCTCCGATAATATATCCATAACGATGAAAGGAGAAAGCCTATCAACGCGATTCTTTTCCATAAGGAAAATTTTAAGTAAGTATCACTTTATCAGCTTATCCAGTTCTCCTTCACTCCTCGGGAGACCTACCTGAACCCTTCCGTTCATACCTATGAGTGTGGGTGTTCCGCTCACCCCGAGCTTGGAGAGAAACTCTATATTCTTCTCAACCTTCTCCCTTCCCCTTTCACAAAGGTTTTTAGGCTCAAAGTCCTTATGAGCGTATTCGTATCCTTTACCGCTACAGATTATATCAATCGCCTTATCCTTTGCCTTCGGGTGTATGGGAAGGGGATAAAAGATATGTCTAATCTGAACGTTATTCTTCTTTGCCCAGTCCTTAAGCATGGGTTCAAGCCTTCTGCAGAAGGGACAATCTGGGTCTGATATAAAGTAAACGTATTTATCCCCTTTTCCGTAAGTGAGGTCTGTTAACTTTTCAAGCTCCTTTAGGGTTTTTTCATCAACCTTTGCAAACCTGTCCTGGGCTTCCGCTGTGAGGTTTTTCCTGTTTTTCAGGTCGTAGACGGTTCCCACGATTAGATAGTCCATATCTTTATCAACGTATAAAACTATCGGTCTCAATCCGTTTTTAACCACAACCTGACACAGGTTCAATCCCTTTACGGGAGATAAATTAACTACCTCGGGTTTTCCCCTTATAATCTGCCCGACCAAATCCTTTACATCTTTTTCGGGGGGACAGGTTGCAAAGGCTAAGCCTCCGATAAATCCCAAACTCAGTAAAAATCTTTTCATACCACCCTCCTCAAAAGTGTCTTTAACTTCTCAAGGGTTTTCATTATAAATATACCTATAAGGATTAATATAAAAATTTCCGAAAGAAGAATGATAATTCCAACGGGCGGATTTTCCTTTAGAAGTTTTAACGTATTTACGATAATCCACGTGTAGGTTATACCGAAGAGAACCCAGAGAACAAAGAGTCCGAAAACTAAAGCAAGAAGGGGAACAAAGATAAAGCGCCAGAAAAAGCGGGTTAGGAGAATTCTCCACATTAAACCGTTCCTTCCTCCCTGATTTCTTCTCTCTGGAGTATGTATTCCTTTCTTACTATAGCTCTGTTCAAGGCGTCGGTGAAAGCCTTAACACTTGCCTTTATTATGTCCGTATCAACTCCCCTTCCCGAAGCTTTTACCCCGTCCAGTTCAAGAACCACACGGGCTTCCGCCTGTGCGTCGGTGTTAGGGGTAAGTGCCTTTATAGAGTAATCAAGAAGTCTTGGCTCTATACCGAGGGCTTTCTGTATGGCTTTTATTGTTGCATCAACGGGTCCGTTTCCCGTGGACGTTGCCTCCCTTTCCTCCCCTTTGAACAGGAGTTTTACCGTAGCTGTAGGTATCATATTATCACCGCTTTGAACTTGAAAGTGAAGAACCTTTAAAGGTTCCTGGTCCTCTATCTTCATAAACTCCTGGTATATAAGAGCTTCAAGGTCTTCGTCGTAAACCTCTTTTTTCCTGTCCGCCAGCTCCTTGAATTTTTCAAATATCTTGTCAAGTTCTTCCTTGGTAAACTTAAATCCGAGCTCCTCAAGCCTTTTCTTTAGGGCATGTCTTCCGCTGTGCTTTCCGAGGACAATCCTGCTCATAGGGAATCCTACATCTTCGGGATTCATAATCTCATAAGTCATTCTGTGGCTGAGAACACCGTGCTGATGTATTCCGCTTTCGTGGGCAAAGGCGTTATCCCCGACGATTGCCTTATTGGGCTGAACAAAATTACCCGTAATTCTGCACAGAAGCCTTGATGTTTTGTATATTTCTCTGGTATTAACCTCGGTGTATAGGTCTCCGAAAAAGTCTTTTCTCACCTTCAAGGCCATAACGACCTCTTCAAGGGCTGCGTTTCCTGCTCTTTCACCTATCCCGTTTATTGTGCACTCCACCTGCCTTGCGCCGTGTTTTACCGCTGTCAAGGAGTTTGCGGTTGCAAGTCCAAGGTCATCATGGCAGTGAACACTCAATATGACTTTATCTATGTTGGGAACGTTATTCATTATGTCTTCTATGAGCTGTCCGAACTCCTCGGGAATGGCATAGCCCACCGTATCGGGTATATTTATAACGGTTGCACCGTGCTTTATTGCGGTTTCTATAGCCCTGTAGAGAAATTCCCTTTCGCTCCTTGTTGCATCTTCACAGGAAAACTCAACATCGTCGGTGAAGTTCCTTGCAAAGGAAACAGCCTTTTCTATTCTTTCAATAACCTGCTCGGGTGTCATCCTGAGCTTGTATTCCATATGTATGGGTGAGGTCGCTATGAATGTATGTATTCTCTTTCTTTCCGCGGGTTCCAGAGCTTTCGCTGCAATTTCTATATCGCTCTCAAGCGCACGGGCAAGAGAGCAGATGATAGGGCCCTTTACTTCGCTTGCTATTCTTCTTACCGCTTCAAAATCTCCCTTTGAGGCTGCGGCAAATCCCGCTTCTATAATATCAACACGGAGTTTGGCAAGCTGATGCGCCATCTGGAGCTTTTCTTCCGTGGTCATTGAAAAGCCCGGTGCCTGTTCGCCGTCCCTCAGCGTGGTATCAAAAATATAGACTTTATCGCCCATTCTCTCCTCCATAATGAATTGAAAATAATTCTCAAATAAGAAAAGTCAACAAACTTAACCCGCCTTTTCTTTTACCCTCCTCTCAAGGTATTTTTTGTAGGGATTGCAGTTCTTTACGTAGTCTTCAAGGGTAAGCTTTCCGTCCTCGGGATACTTAAGATTGTTCAGAGCATTCTCAAGTCTTTTCTTGCTCTCCTCGGAAGGATACTTTTTGTATATGTTTGTTGCAGCCTCAAATTCCTTAATCCTTCTCTTTATCTCCATTCCCCTTGAGAGGGTATCTTCTCCGTTCTTGATAGCCTCCTCGGCTTTTGCCTTTACTTCTTCGGATAGTTTCTTTACGTTGGGAAGGACTTCTTTCAGTTCTTCAATCTTTTCCTTCAGCTTATTCGTCGTTTTCAACACAAGGCCTGCACTGGCACATATGTCCTTTCCTTCGTAAAATGCCTTATTTATGTAGCCTTCAAGAGCCCGGGTAAGGTTTTTAACGTCGTTTGTGAGAACCTTTACCTTTCCCTCGGTGAATTTCATTCTTCAACCTCCTTGTTTCGGGACGTTGAAAATATTTTATAGTATAATTACTTATTCGCTGATAAGGAGAGGTGAAAGGGATGAAGACATACAGGATTAAGCCCAACGAGGTAGAACGGAAGTGGTGGGTTGTTGACGCAACGGGTAAAACCCTCGGAAGGCTTGCGAGCGAAATAGCAAAAATCTTAAGAGGCAAACACAAACCCTACTATCAACCCGATGTTGATTGCGGGGATTTCGTTATAGTTATTAATGCTGAAAAGATTAGGGTTACGGGTAAAAAGCTGGAACAGAAAAAATATTACTGGCACAGCAGGTATCCGGGGGGACTAAAGGAGAGAACTTTAAAGTGGATGCTTGAGAACAAGCCCGAGGAGGTTATAAGATTAGCGGTTAAGAGAATGCTTCCCAAAAACAGGCTCGGGCATAGAATGCTTAAGAAATTAAAGGTTTACAGGGGACCCGAGCATCCCCACCAAGCCCAAAAACCTGAGCCTCTGGAGGTTGAAGCATGATGCAAAAGCTAAAAGATTTTAAGATAACCCCCGAGAACTCCTATTACGCTACGGGAAAGAGAAAGGAAGCGATAGCAAGGGTATGGCTTCTCAGGGAACATCCAAATACTTTCATAGTTCGTTCCGAAAAAACGAAAAAGGAGTATAACCTCAGGGATTACGTTCAAAGGGAAACACTCTTTAACAAGATTATGTATCCCTTTAAACTCACGGGGCATGAAGGAAAATTCGGTATATACGCAACGGTAAAAGGAGGAGGAATATCCGCCCAAGCGGAAGCCATAATGTATGGGGTCGCTAAAGCATTGCTCCAACATAACCCCGACCTCAGACCGACGCTCAAAAAAGCGGGACTTCTCACGAGGGATGCAAGGGAAAAGGAAAGGAAGAAATACGGTCAGATGGGTGCAAGAGCAAAATACAGATGGAGCAAGCGTTAAGGGTTGCGGTTTTCGGTGCCACCGGTTATACAGGTATAGAGCTCCTTCGCTCCCTTCTCTCCCACCCCTACGTTGAGATAAAAAATCTCATTTCCCAAACTTATAAGGGAAAAAAAGTAAAAGAGGTTCTTCCGTTTTTGGGAAATACCTACATATCCGAGCTTGAGTTTACCGACAAGCCTTATGAGGATTACGAGCTTGCCTTTTTATGTTTACCTCACGAGGTTTCTTATGAGTTAGCACCGCAACTTCTGTCAGAAGGAAAAAAGGTAATAGACCTCTCGGGTGCATATAGGATAAAAAGACGGGAGGTTTACGGCGAGTTTTACGGTTTTGAGCACGAGAGGGAAGATGTATTGAGGGAAGCGGTTTACGGACTTCCGGAGATATTCAGAGAAGAGATAAAAAAATCAAAACTGGTCGCAAATCCGGGCTGCTATCCGACCGCAACGCTCATTGCCCTTTATCCCTTTCTGAAAGAGGGACTGAGTGTTGAAAACGTTATCGTTCATGCCCTTTCGGGTGTGAGCGGAGCGGGAAGAAAACCGAAACAGCATTTTCACTTTCCCGAGATGACGGAAAACTTTTTTAATTACGGAGTGGAAAAACACAGACATACCCCCGAGATGGAAGATGTAATAAGGAACTTAACGGGAAAGGAGATAAGGATACGCTTCACGCCTACCGTTGTTCCCGCCTCAAGGGGTATGATAGCTACGGTTTATTTAAAATCGGATAGGGTAAACGTAAAGGAGCTTTTTGAAGAGACTTACAAGAGTGAAATTTTCGTAAGGATTTTGGATAGCCCTCCCCATACAAAGTGGGTTCTCGGGACGAACTACTGCCTTATATACCCCCATTACGACAAAAGGACGGATACTTACGTAATAATTTCTTGTATAGATAATTTGGGAAAAGGGGCTTCCCTTCAAGCTGTTCAGAATATGAACGTGATGTTCGGGTTTGAGGAAGATGCGGGACTCTTTTACACTCCTTTGTTTCCTTAAGATGATATACTAATTTCCGATATGAAAGTAAAAGTGGATAGGGAGGAGCTTGAGGATATACTGAAAAAAGCCCGCGAAAGCACGGAGAAGAAAAGTGCCCTCCCTATACTTGCCAACTTCCTCATTGAAGCTTCCGAGGATAAGCTTACCATTAAGGCTACCGACCTTGAGAATTATCTCGTTGTTTCCTTAAAAGCGGACGTTGAAGAAGAAGGTGTTGTTTGTGTCCATTCCCACAAACTTTACGATATAGTTAAGAACCTAAGTTCCGCTTACGTATACCTTATGACGGAAGGTGAGAAACTCCTTATAGAGGGTGGAAGGAGTGTCTATAAACTTCCGATAGCTCTTCCGGAGGATTTTCCCGAGTTCCCCGAGTTTGTGGAGGGGGGAGAAAGTCTTTCGGGAACTCTGCTTCTCAACGGTATAGAAAAGGTGGAATACGCGATATCTAAGGAGGAGGGAAATATAGCCCTCCAGGGTATGTATATGAGGGGATACGAGGACAGGATTCACTTTGTGGGTTCCGACGGCCACAGACTTGCCCTATATGAACCGGAGGGTAGTCTTTCTTTAGAGCTTTTAATTCCCAGAAAGAGTCTCAAGGTTCTCAAGAAGCTTGTCACGGGTATAGAAACCGTAAATGTATCAAAGTCGGAAGACGAGAGTTTCGGATACTTTATGACCTCCGAGTGGAAGCTCGCGGTAAGACTTCTTGAAGGGGAGTTCCCCGATTACATGAGCGTAATTCCTGAGGAGTTTACCGCGGAAGTTCTCTTCAATGCCGAGGAGGTTTTAAAAATCTTAAAAAGGTTAAAAGCCCTCGGTGAGGGAAAAGCCTTTCCCGTTAAGATAACCCTTACCGATAACTTAGCCATTTTTGAGTTTGCAGATCCCGAGTTCGGAGAAGCAAGGGAAGAGGTGGACATTGAGTATACGGGTGAGCCCTTTGAGATAGGCTTTAACGGGAGGTATTTAATGGAAGCCCTTGATGCCTACGACAGTGAAAGGGTTTGGTTCAAGTTCACATCTCCCGACACCGCAACCCTGATTGAGGCGGAGGATTACGAAAGGGACCCTTACAAGTGTATAATTATGCCGATGAGGGTATAAGTATGAGGAGGTGGGTTTCATTACTCATAATCGGGGCTATTTTGTTTCCCTCCTTTTCGGAAGCAAAGCCTAAAAAAAAGAAGTATTACGCTTATAAGTATTACAAGAAGTATAAGAAAAAATACCCGGTAAGGAGGTATCCCTACAAGGCTAACTTCCGAATTAATGCGGAAAAACTAAAGCTAAAAGAGATGGTGAAGGAGTTATTTTAAGAGAGTATGGATAAAGACAGCTTAAGGATTATAGAAGAGCTGAAAATCAGACAAGGGGATACCTGGAGAGTTTTTAAGATAATGAGCGAGTTTGTCTACGGATTTGATGAGCTCGCCGATGTGGGACCCGCAATTACGTTTTTCGGTAGCTCAAGGGCAAGGGAAACCGACAAGTATTATAAGCTTGCATATGAAACCGCTTTTAACCTCGGGAAGCTGGGTTTTACAATTATAACGGGGGGAGGACCCGGCATAATGGAAGCTGCAAACAGGGGAGCCTATGACAGCGGAACGGAAAGTATAGGACTTAATATAGACATACCCCGTGAACAGTTTCCCAATAAATACCAGACGAAAAACTTAAAGTTTAAATACTTCTTCGTAAGGAAGGTTATGCTTCTCAAATACGCCATGGCTTACGTTATATTTCCCGGAGGATTCGGAACGTTTGATGAGCTTTTTGAAGCCCTTACACTCATTCAAACGGGAAAGAGTCATAAATTTCCCCTTATACTTTTCGGGAGTGAGTATTACGCAAAGTTACTTGACTTTATGAGGGACGTTATGGTGCGCCACGGGACAATAGACGAGGAAGATTTAAACATTATGGTGCTCGTTGATGAACCGAAAGATGTAATCAAGCACGTGATGGAAAAGGCAAGAGAAAAATACAGCATTCTGAAGAGGCACGGGGAAACACCGTTTCTTCATAAACTTGAGAAAATAATTAAGAGATATGAGGCTGTTGCATCTTTCTGATGTTCACGCGGGAAAGAATCTGGGAAGAGTCTCAAGGAATGAAGATGTGTATTATGCCCTATCGCAGGTTATAGATTTTTCAAAAGAATGCAGACCCGACCTTATACTTATTGCCGGGGACCTCTTTGATAAGGCAAATCCCGATAACGAAGCTAAGGAAATTATTTTTGATTTTTTCTTAAAACTTCACTCGCTCGGCATTCCTTCGGTTGTAATATCGGGAAATCACGACAGCTACGATTTTATGAAGAGTATAGGAAAGCTCCTTAAGGTAATAAACGTTCACGTTTTCCATAAGCCCGACCTTGAAAACGGAGTCTTTGAGTTTAATGACCTGAAGGTCGCCTGTCTTCCTTACCCCTCCGAGCGGGTGATAACCGCCGCGGGAAGCGAGTCAAAACTCTCCTATGCCCTTGCAGTTGAGAAGGCGATTAAGTATTTATACAAGAAGGTTGAAAATGCGAAGTTCAAAGTTCTCCTTTCCCACCTGTTTATAGCGGGTTCAAAATTTACAAGAACCGAGAGGGAAGCGAGCATTTCCCAGTATTACGCAATTGAACCGAGTTCAATACCGGAAGGTTTTGATTACGTAGCTCTCGGACATGTTCACAGGTATCAGAGGATTGAGAAAGTTCCATCTCCCGCATACTACACCGGTTCACTCTTCCAGCTTGATTTTTCGGAGTCAGGAAACGATAAGTTCTTTAACTTTGTTGAACTGAAAGAAGATTCCCCCCCTTACGTTGAAGCGATAAAGCTTAGCTTGAAAAATCCCCTCCATGAGGTTGAGATAGACCAAAAGGACTACATAAAGAGCATTGAGGAGCTAAAACAAATACAGGGATATCTGAAAGTAAGGATAAAGGTAAGCGATAAAACGAGGGTAAACCTTGTTATGGAAAGGGTAAGGGAAGCTTTGGGAGATAAACTTATAAAGATAGAACTCGTGGAAAGTATACAACCAAAAAAGAAAAAGGAAAGCTCCATAAAGGAAACTCTCAACATTCTTGAGCTTTACAAGGACTACTTTAAGGAGAACTACGGAAGGGAAGTTCCTCAGGAGGTTTTAAAAACCCTCACGGAGCTCTATAACTCCGTTCACAACGGATAATGAGTCCCGAGTCGCTTCTCATAAGAAAGGTTTTAAAACTCCAGAACGAAGAAAGTATATTCAAAGGGGATAAGCGTATCCTCATAGCTTTCTCCGGGGGAGTTGATTCGGTTGTTCTGACAGATGTTTTATTGAAGCTAAAAAACTACTTCGGATTTGAGGAGGTATCCCTCGCCCACTTTAACCATATGTTGAGGGAAAGCGCGGAAAGGGATGAAGTATTCTCAAGGGAGTTTGCAAAAAAAAGGGGATTAAAAATCTTCATTGAGCGAGGAGATGTCAAGGGTTTTGCAAAAAGGGAGGGCTTTAGCCTTGAGGAAGCGGGAAGGATTCTGAGATACAACTTCTTGAGGAAGATAAAGAGGGAAGAGGGATACGATGTTATAGCTACCGCACACCACCTTAATGACCTCGTTGAGACGGTTATTCTTTTTCTTACAAGGGGAACGGGCACCGAAGGACTCACGGGATTTTTACCCCGAGAGGGTGATATAGTAAGACCCCTTTACTACGTCAAAAAGGAGGAGATAATTAATTACGCGGGATTTAAAAATCTCCCTTGGGTTGAGGATGAAACGAATTACGACATAAATATACCGAGAAACAGAATAAGACATAACATAATTCCCGAGCTAAAAAAAATAAACCCGAATCTTGAGGAAAATATTCTTACAACCGTAAAGATTTTGAGGGAAGAAAACGCATACCTAAACGAGGTGAGCGAGAAAGTTCTACTTTCAGCCCTTGAGGGAAACTGTTTAAAAGTTGAGCCTTTAATAAAGGAGAGCGTGGCAATTCAAAGGAGGGTTTTGAGGAAGTTCATAAAGGAAAAGGATTTCAAAAAGGTTGAACTCGTAAGAAGGCTACTTTACAAAGGGGGAGAGGTAAACCTCGGAAGGGGAAAGATTGTAAGGAGGAAGGGGAAAAAACTCTGTATTATTCTTGAGGTTTAAAGGCGCAGGTTTCGGGGTCAATGGTTCTGTAGAGAGGTTCAACTTTTCCGCCCGGAGTTGTATCCTCAAAGTCCCTCGGAACTCCGAGCTCTTCTATACAGTTCACAAGGTCATGGTAAAACTCAGCAACCTTCACAAGACCTGTTTCTTTTCCGACCTCGTTAAACATCCTTATCTTATCCGTAGCTTTACCCTTTCCCCTTTCAACTATTGCACCCGCGTGTCCGAAGGATACACCTTCCATCTTTTCCTGGAACTTACCCGCAACAAATGCGGCAACGGGTTTATTCCATTTTCCTTCCTTGTAGAGTCTGAGGATAGTTTCAGCGGCCTGCTCCTCGTAAGTTCCTCCTACTTCTCCCTGTATTATGACCCCTTTTACGTTCGGGTCATCCGCAATTTCTTCAAGGACATCCGCAAAGGTGGTGCAGGATATAACATCACCTCCCAAAGCCAGAGCCATGTAAACGCCCCATCCCCTTCTTTTGAACATCTCCGCGGTGGTAGTTGTAAGACCCCCGGACTTTGAAAGTATTACCAGTCCCCCGTCAGCGTAGGCTATTGACGGATTTTTACCCCCTATTGCCCCTATTCTTGCGGGAATCCTTGGAACTATACAACCGAGCGATGTAGGACCAACTATGGTAACACCCCTTTCCTTCGCGTAGTGGTAAAAGTAAACGGTATCCCTTATGGGAACGTGCTCGGTTACTATGTAAATGAGTTTAATTCCCGCGTCAATGAGCTCTATTACCGCATCTTTAACCGATGCGGGAGGAACGTATACGAGCCCGGTGTTTACATCTTTTCCCTCCGGGGAGGATAGGGCTTCCTTTACGGTATTGAAAACGGGAATACCCGCTACTTCCATACCGCCCTTTCCGGGGGTGACACCGACTTTTATGAATCCCGGGTATAGGGCTTCACTTTCTGCAACAACCTGAGAAGCTTCCCTTCCCGTAATACCTACTACAATTATACGGGTTTTATCGTTCAGGTATTTTGTTCCTACATTCCAGTTCTTTTCCATAATTTGGATATTATAACAGGGTTTTTAAAGCTCAAAGTCCTCCCCGAGGTAGTTTCTTTTTACCGCATCAACCTTGACGACGTCTTCGGGAAATCCCTTAGCTATTATCCTTCCTTCCGAAATTATGTAAACCCTGTCAACCATCCTTATGGTTTCCCTCACGTTGTGGTCCGTTATCAGTATACCTATGTTATTTCTTTTTAGCCCCAAAACAAGTTTTCTTATCTCGGATACGATTATGGGGTCAAGTCCCGCAAAGGGCTCGTCAAGGAGAATATACTTAGGACTCGTTATAAGGGAGCGGGCTATCTCAAGCCTTCTTTTTTGTCCTCCCGACAATGCGTAAGCCTTTTGGTTTTTTAGCTCTATAAGTCCGAAGTCCTCAAGAAGGGTTTCCGCCTTTGTAAGTGCCTCGTTTCTATCTTTTGTAAAAAACTCCAAAAATATAAGGAGATTTTCAATAACGGTGAGGTCCTCAAATAGGGAGTGCTCCTGGGGAAGGAATGAAAGCCCTTTTTTAGCCCTCCTGAATGGCGGAAGATGGGTTACATCTTCTCCGTCTATCTTTATGCTTCCTCTGTCGGTTTTAACAAAACCTATGATTGCGTTAAATAGTGTGGTTTTCCCCGCACCGTTTGGACCCAAAAGTCCCACCACTTCTCCTTTATTAACTTCAAGGGATACCCCCCTTAGAACCTCCCTTTTTTTGAAACTCTTGAAGACTTCTCTTACTTCAAGCATTCTTCACCCCATAAGCGTTTTCTTTAGCTCTTCTATTTTCTTTCCGAGTTCCTTTCCGCTGTATCCCATGGCTTTGAGTTCCTCAATTTTTTCCTTGGGAACCTTGAAGTATCTTAGTTTTTCCATAAAGGTTCTTACCTTTTCCCGAATATCTTCGTCAAGCATAAGGAGGAGTAAAACCGAAGGGTGGAATCCTTTCAACGTTCTGTAAATCTCGTAATTGGTTTTTGCCTCTTTGAGGGATTTCGCAACGCTTTTCTTTCTGAAGAATAAGAACTTAAAAGCTTCCCTTGCCCAGGAAGGTGCGGATATCTCTTCAAGGAATTTTCTTCCGGTTTCGTAATCCAGGGTTGAAAGGATAAGGATAAGGTATAGCCATCCGTAATCAATTTTTTCATCTTTAAATTCAAGGGAGTGCCAGTTTATCACTTTCCTGAGTTCTTCAAGCTTTTGGTATATCTTCTCGCTCCACCTAAATCCGTGAATGAGTTCTTCAAGAATTCTGTATTTCCTATAAAGCTCAAGAATATCAAGGAATTTTTCTTCCCTGAGTGCTAACTTTACTTCGTTTACGAGCCTTCCGCGGGGTGCTTCCGATAGCATGCCTATGTTTACAGCCTGTTTGAGGAGTTTTTCCGTGCTTTTTGAGAGTTTAAAACCGAGCCTTCCCGCAAACCTGAGAGCTCTCAGTATCCTTACAGGGTCCTCTATAAAGCTTACGGTGTGTAGAACTCTTATTATCCCTTCCCTCAGGTCTCTCAATCCGCCGAAGTAATCTATGAGGCTTCCGAAATCTTCCGGGTTTACCGATATCGCCATGGCATTTATGGTGAAATCCCTTCTTACAAGGTCCTCTTTTAGGCTTGCAGGTTCAACCTTCGGGTATGCTCCCGGCTTAATGTAGGTTTCCCTTCTTGCGGTAGCAAGTTCAACCTTTATCTTTCCTATCTTGAGGTGTGCGGTTCCGAACTCCGGGAATGGATGGAGATTTACCCCGTGCTTTTTTGCAAGCTCCTCACCCACCTTTATGGCATCTCCTTCAATTACAAAATCAACATCCCACACTTCTTTACCGAGAAGTATGTCCCTTACCACCCCTCCCACTATGTATGCCTTATATCCCAGACTTTTTGCAATCTCACCCACCTCCGCCGCAAGTTCCCTTATATTTGGAGGAAGTTCAAGCTTTTTCTTTTTCTCCTTCAGTTTGGTAAGGTCCTCCCTCAGGGTGTGAATGAGGTCAAGCCTTGTGATTACACCTATTACCGTTCCATCTTCAATAACGGGTATGAGTTTCTGTCCTAACCTCGTAAGTATCTCTTCCGCTTCCCAGACAAAGGAATCGGGGGAAAGGGTGCGAAAATCCCTATTCATAAAGTCTTCTACGGGTCTTTCGGGAAAATGCCTGACAACTTTCAGCAACGCTTTTTTAGATACTATACCGACGAGCTTCCCTTCCTTATTTATTACCGGTGCGTTTGCTATTCCCCGCTGGCTCATTTCGTAGAGTGCATCTTTTACGCTCAGGTGTTCGGGTAAAACGAAAGGTGGTGTGCTCATAATGTCCTTCACCCTGAGTTTAACAAATCTTTTCGTGAGAATGCTCTTGAGTATTTCTTTTACCCTTTCCGCGGGAACGTTTTCAAGCTTCACCGCTCCCGCCTCTTTATGTCCTCCGCCTCCCAACCGGGAAAGTATTTCCCCGGTATCTACATCCTCGCTTTGGGAACGTCCGAAGACGTAGGTTTTCCCCTCCGCTTCAAGGATTACGAAAAAGGCATCGGACTCCTTGAGATCCTTAATCTCGTAAAGAAGCGTGTTTATATCGGGCTGATATTTTTCAAGAACCGCGGTGGCTATGCTTATTCTCTTTCCGTTTAGAAAGAGTTTCTCTATTGAGCTCACTATTTTGCTCACAGCTTCTATCTGCTCCTGCGTGTAGGTTTCCATAACAACCTCTCTCACCTTCCTGAGATTCGTTCCCCTCTCAAGGAGCCAGGCAAGTGCTTTCGCATCCCTCGGGGTTGTTCCTTCGTAGGTTAAGTTTCCCGTATCCTCGTATATCCCGAAGGCGAGAAGCGTAGCCTCTTCGGGTGTGAGGGGGATGTTCTTATTCATCAGCTCTTCAACCACGAGCGTTGTGGCTGCTCCCACCTTTTCAACTTTTCCCTTGAAGTTTTTTATATCCCCGCTCGGGTGGTGGTCGTAAACAATAATTTCCCTTACCCTCTCCCTCGGTATATTTTCGGGCATATAATGGGTATCAACGAGAACCAGGTCAAAACAATCGGGAAGCTTCTCGGTTATGCGAAATAGTTTTCTGAATTCTTTGAAAACCTCTCCCGCTTTTTTTGATAGGTATCGGGGTTTTAGCAGGTATGCGTCGGGGAATAGCTTGAGAACACCGAAGGCGGCGGAAAGACTGTCCAGATCCGCACCTTCCGATAGAACTACGAGCTTTCCGCAATCACTCCTTTCCATTCTTGATATACTTCATTTTAAGCTTCTGAAAGATTTTGTATGATTGTGGATAAAACTTCAAAAGGAGGTAAAGGAAATGGCTGAGTTCAAACACGTATTTGTATGCGTGCAGGATAGACCGCCCGGACATCCTCAAGGTTCCTGTGCTCAAAGGGGTTCAAGGGAAGTTTTTCAGGCCTTTATGGAAAAGATTCAAACTGACCCTCAGCTCTTTATGTCAACGGTAATAACGCCTACGGGTTGCATGAATGCGTGTATGATGGGACCCGTGGTGGTTGTCTATCCGGACGGTATTTGGTATGGACAGGTGAAACCCGAAGACGTTGATGAGATAGTTGAGAAACATCTAAAGGGTGGTGAACCGGTTGAAAGGCTTGTTATATCAAAGGGGAAACCGCCGGGAATGCTTTAACCCTGTCCCGGCACCCCTGCTTCTTCAAACTCAATCTCAAGTTTTTCGTGTGGGACTATGGTTGTAATTGCATGTTTATAAACTAAAGTTTGTTGTTTCCCGTCTTCCAAGAGAATCGTAAATAAATCAAAGGATCTTATCTTACCTTGAAGTCTTACCCCGTTTACAAGGTATATGGAAACCTTAACCCTTCTCTTTCTCGCGGTGTTAAGAAAACTTTCCTGCAGCTTATAAGGCATCTTCTACCTCCTGTTTTTTCTTCAATTTTAAACAATTTCCGCCTTAAGAATATCGTGCATATGTATTATACCAATCGGTTTATTTTCTTCGTCAACGACAATAAGCACGGTTATGTTGTGATCTTCCATCTTCTTGAGTGCGGAAAGTGCAAGCTCATCAGGGGAAACGGTTTTAGGATTTTTGGTCATCACGTCCTTGGCCCTCGTGTTTTCAAAACTCCCGCCTCTGTTTACAAAGCGCCTGAGGTCTCCGTCGGTTATTATGCCGACCAGCTTTCCCTCTTCATTTACAACCGCGGTCGCACCGAAACCCTTCGCGGTCATTTCTATTATCACTTCCTTCATTGGTGTATCCTCTTTTACAATAGGAATCTCTTCACCCGTGTGGTGTAAATCTTTAACCAGTCTCAGCTTTCTTCCGAGAGCTCCCGCAGGGTGTCTTAAGGCAAACTCCTCCTTCGTAAATCCCTTCAGTTCCATAACGGTCATTGCAAGGGCATCACCCAGAACGAGGGTAGCGGTTGAACTGGTTGTTGGTGCAAGCTCAAGGGGACAGGCCTCTTTCTTGATATTCAGGTTTAGAACAACATCGCTGTGCTTTGCAAGGGTTGAACGGGGGTTATTCGTTATTGCGATTATGGGAACCCCTTGGAGCTTTATGTAGGGAATTAATGCAAGAACCTCACCGCTTTCTCCGCTGTTTGATATGGCTATGAGAATATCCCTTTTATCAACTATACCCAGGTCTCCGTGAAGTGCTTCCGCAGGATGGAGAAAAACGGACGGTGTTCCCGTGCTTGACAACGTTGAGGCAATCTTACGCGCTATATGCCCCGATTTACCTATCCCCGTTAGGATTACCTTACCCTCGCAGGAAAGAATAAGCTCAACAGCCTTGGAAAAGTTTTCATCAAGGGAAGAAAGGAGCCCTTCAAGCCCCTTTATCTCTTCCGATATAATCCTCTTTCCTATCTCTAATACCTTCTTACTTTCCACCTTTTTTATAATTTTCAATGCCCTTCTTTATCTCCTCTATAGCGTCCTGAAGACCCTTCCAGTTTTCAACCTTTACCCACTTACCGGGTTCAAGCTCCTTATAGTGCTCAAAAAAGTGTTTAATCCTCTCCCTTATAATCTCGGGGAGCTGGTCTACCGTCTTTATATCGCTGTATGAAGGGTCCAGCTTTTCGTGGGGAACAGCTATCAGCTTGGTATCTATTCCTTCCTCATCCCTCATCTCAAGCATGCCTATGGGTCTGCATCTCATAACGCTTCCGGGAGCTACGGGTTCCCTGGATATTACGAGAACGTCAACGGGGTCCCCGTCATCCGCAAGGGTTTGGGGAATAAAGCCGTAGTTAAAGGGGTAATACATAGCCGTGAAAAGGAAACGGTCCACGAATATAACACCCGTTTCTTTGTCAAGCTCATACTTGATACCGCTCCCCTGGGGAATCTCAACAACTACGTATATATCCTCGGGCGGATTTTTCCCCGGGGGTAGGTCTTTATATCCCATTTTCCACCTCCGACTAAATTATTTTATAAGCTCAATGCCGGCCTCAAGGAGCTTTCCCACTTCATCTTCGGAAGGTGCTTCCGCATAAACCCTTATAAGGGGTTCGGTTCCCGACGGCCTCATTAAAAGCCAGGAATCATCCTCAAATACGAACTTGACACCGTCTATCTTCTTTACCTCCCTTACCTTCATGCTTCCTATCCTTTCGGGAGGATTTTCTTTTAGTTCTTCAATCTTTTTCTTTACCTTTTCTTCAACCTTCAGGTCTATTCTGCGGTAGTATGCGGTTCCGAAACGCTTAAATATTTCATCTATAACCTCGGAAAGGCTTTTATCCTTGAGGTAGATAAGCTCAAGGATGTTCAGAGCTGAAAAAATACCGTCCCTTTCGGGAAGATAGTCGGGAATGCCGTAGCCGCCCGACTCCTCACCTCCGAATATAACCCCTCCTTCCTTCAGAATTATCTCGTTTATATTCTTGAAACCTACTCCCACCTCTATTAAAGGAACCCCGAACTCCCTACATATGCGGTCAGCAAGGTATGTAGTTGATACCGTTTTCACCACCTTTCCCCTCTTTCCCTTATTCTCAAGTATGTGTAAAAGGAGCATGGCGTATATGAGCTGGGTGTTAACGTAGTTTCCTTTTTCGTCAACGAGGGCTATTCGGTCTCCGTCTCCGTCGTTTGCAATACCCAGATTAGCTCCTATGCTCTTTACCTTTTCCTTAGTTATTCCCATATACTTCTCTATTGGTTCGGGAGGATTTCCTCCGAACAGCGGATCCCTGTGTTTTCTGATGTTGACAACGCTTATCTTTGTGTCCCTAAGGATGTATTCAAGAATTCCGGAAGTGGTTCCGTGCATTGAGTCGTGAACAATTAAAGCCTCCCTTTCCCTCAAAAGGTCAAGGTTTATTAGCTCTCTTAACTTCTCAACGTAGTGCTTCCTTATCTCCCGAAATGTAGGCTCATATTCTTTAGCCTCAACGTTTTCCCCGTTTATCTTTGATTCTACTTCCTTTACAAATTCGGGAGTTGCAGAGCCCCCGAAATGCTCCTTTATCTTATACCCGTTGTAAATCGGGGGGTTGTGGGAAGCAGTTATCATTACACCCCCGTCGTATCCGAGATACTTAACGCCGAAGGAAACCATAGGAGTTGTGCATGCACTTCCCGCAAGGTTAACCTCAAGCCCCTCCGTTTTCATAACGTCGTAAACAGCTTTCGCAAAGTCCTCCGAACGAAAACGCCAATCGTATCCTATCAGAACTTTATTTAGCCCTTTGTCTTTCAGAACTCGTGCGTGTGCTTTTGCAACCTTTCTTACATTGTCAAAGTTAAACTCTTCCGCTATCCTTGCCCTCCACCCGTCCGTTCCGAATTTTACCATAATATTAAAGGTTAGCATGGAAGTCCGTCACAACTTTCCCTTGAAAGAACTAACAACGATAAAAGTGGGGGGAAAAGCCCTCTACTATATAGAGCCACAAAATCTTCGGGAGCTAAAGGAAGCCATAGAGTTTACAAAAGCTTACGATATTCCCCTTTTTATTCTCGGAAACGGGTCAAATACCATTTTCGGGGATATTAAGGGAGTCGTTATAAATACATCAAGAATTAGGGGTATAAAAGTAAGAAATGAGAGAGGTAATTTTTTCATTGAAGCTCTGTGCGGGACGCCCTTAAGGGAAATTGTTAGGCTTTCCCTTTCCGAGAACCTCGGGGGAATTTACAAGCTTTTGGGGTTTCCCGCTAGCGTCGGCGGGGCGGTTTCCATGAATGCAGGAGCCTTCGGAGCAGAAATATCTGATTTCCTTGAGGAGGTTTATATTCTGAGCTGGGAGGGGGAACTCGTAAGGTATAAAAGAGAGGAGATAAATTTTTCCTACAGATGTTCCCCGTTCCCCGAAAAGGGAGTAGTATTTAAGGCGGTATTTCGCTTAAAAAAAACAACCGAAAACGTAAGGGAACGGTATACACGCATAAGGGAAACGAGAAAAAAAAGCCAACCGATAAATCTTCCTACAAGCGGTTCAACCTTCAAAAATCCCGAAGGTAGTTATGCGGGAAAGCTTCTTGAACAGGCAGGTCTAAAGGGCTTCAGATTGAAAGAGGCGGGGTTTTCCCAAAAGCACGCAAACTTCCTTATAAATTACGGGAATGCAAGTTTTTCCGAAATTAAGGAGTTAATAGATATCGCAAAGGAGAAGGTTTATGAACATTTCGGTATAAAGCTCTCTGAGGAGGTGAAGTTAGTTGAAAGTAGCGGTAATAATGGGTGGAAAGTCCTCTGAAAGGGAGATATCCCTCAAAACCGGGCGGGCAATTGTAAAGGCTTTGAAAGAACTCGGACACGAAGTTTACACCTTTGACCTGTCTCCCGAACTTCCCTGTAAACTCCTTGAGTTAAAACCCGATAAGGTTTTTATAGCCCTTCACGGAAGACCCGGAGAAGACGGCACCGTTCAGGGAATGTTGGAGATTCTCGGAATACCTTACACAGGTTCCGATACAATAACTTCCGCGGTATGCATAGACAAGGATTTCACAAAAAGAATTCTCCAAAGGGAAAATGTAAAAACCCCCGCATGGGAAGTTATATATGAAGAAAAGGATTTAGAACACCTGAGGTGGAATACTTTTCCCGCTGTAGTGAAACCCGCAAGGGAAGGCTCAAGCATAGGGCTAAAGGTTGTAAATAGCCTTAGTGAGTTAAAGGAGTATGCGGAAAAACTTCTCAAGAAATCGGGAAAGGTAATGATTGAGGAGTTTATAAAAGGAAAGGATTTAACCGTAGGAATTCTTAAGGGTGAACCCCTTCCAGTAATAGAGATAAGACCGAAAAAGGGTATATACGACTATGAAAGCAAATACACAAAGGGGATGAGTGAATACATAATAATAAAAGATGAAGCTTTAACTAAAAAACTTCACGAAATTTCAAAAAAAATATATAGAGTTCTATCTTTGAAGGATTTTGCACGCATTGATTTTCGCCTTTCAGAAGAAGGAGAAATCTACTTTCTGGAGGTAAACACCATACCCGGAATGACGGAGCTCAGCCTTCTTCCCATGGCTGCCGGGGCAAAAGGTGTAGATTTTCAAAAATTGATAGATATAATTATCTATGAGGGGGAAATTTGAGAAATTTATTATGGAGCATCTTAGGAACGCTTATACTTATATACATACTATCAATAGGTATAATTAAACTGCCGTTTCTGAAGGTAAATTCCGTCGTGCTTGAGGGAATTAGTCCCGGAGAAGCCGAAAGAATAAAACCCCTTCTCCGTTCCCTCGGAAAAAGTCTTATCTTCTTAAACGGGGAGAAACTTCTTGTTAAAGTAAATGAACAACTTCAAAACAGGTTTAAAAAGCTTGAGATAAACAGGAAGTTCACAAAAGAAGGCATAAACTTAGCGATACGCTTTACAAGAAGAAAAGCGATAGCAAAGGCATTTATAGGAAGAGAGGTTTACCTTTTGAGTAAAGAAGGAAAAATATTTCGGGATGAAACCCAAGACGTAAAAAAGTTTATCTATCTCAGAGGTATTAATTACTTTGATAAAAGAATTATTAAACTTCTGGATTATGCGGACAGAATATACGTTTATAAAAACACCATAAAGCTGAAGCTTGAGGATAAAACGGTTTTACTTCCCTTGAATTTTTCCACCAGAGAGTTAAACCTGCTTGATAGCGCTATAAAAATTACAGACAATATTTACAAGGAGGTAGATTTAAGATATAAAAGATTTATACTTTTAAGGAAGAGGCTATGAATAGATTGGCGGCTTTGGATGTCGGCTCCGAGAAAATCGTATACCTAATCGGAGAGAGAGATATCTACGGGGACATACACATAATAGGACTCGGAGAGGTTCAATCAAGGGGCATCAAAAAGGGAATAATAAATGACCTTGCGGAGGCTAAGAAGAGCATCCTTAATGCTGTAAGAGAAGCGGAGGAAATGGCGGGTGTAAAAGTAAGGGATATCATTTACGGCGTATCGGGGGGAACTACGAAAGGGACGGGGATTAAAAGCCAAAACGTAAAGGACACCATAAGCATCCCCTCAACCTCTAAGGACATAGACGAATCCCATGTAAGCAGGCTCATAGACAGATGCCTGATGAAAAGTAAGGAAGACGGATACGAAGTTGTATATTACACTCCGAGAAAATACGTATTGGACGAACAGATGGAAGTTGAAAGTCCTTTGGGACTTGCAGGTTCCAAACTTTCCGTAGAGGTTCACGTGGTAAAGGCAAGCCTTACCATACTCAGAAATCTTGAAAAGGCTATCATGGAAGTAGGACTAAATCCCGTAATGAAATCCTCCAATGCCATAGCATCCGCGGAAGCGGTCTTAACACGGGAGGAAAAAGAAGAAGGCGTTCTTCTTATAGATATGGGAGCCGGACTTACCGATTACACCCTATACGTAGAGGGAAGTCCCCACATAACGGGTGTTGTTCCCTTCGGGGGAATTAACATAACAAAAGACCTAAGCTTCATGCTCAAAATTAATATGGAAACCGCGGAAAAGTTAAAAAGGGAAGTGGGTCAGGCCTTCCCGAAGGGTGATGAGGATGATGAAACGGTAAATATAAAGCCTAAAGGTGAAGATATTGAGATACCAAAGAGTAAAAAGGAGATAATTGAGATTATATACAGCAGGGTTGAAGAAATAATAGACTACGTTATAAAGGATATAAAGGAAAAGGGGGGAAGGTTAGAACTCCTTAACAACGGCATAGTTATAACGGGAGGAAGTGCTAAGCTAAAAGGAATCAGGGAGGCTGTTGAACACATGACGGGACTACCCGTAAGGGTAGCCTCTCCTCAGGGAATAACAGGATTAAGGGAAAGGATAAATGACCCTAAGTACTCAACCGCGGTAGGTCTTTTAAAACAAGGGCTCCTTTCCCGCGGTGCGGGTGTAAGTTCAAATACAAACTCAAAACATAACGGCTTTTTAGAAAGCATAAAAACAAAGCTTAAGAACATTTTTGAGGAACTTCTGTAAGGGAGGTAATAAACATGGAAGGGGTTTTAAATAATCCTTGCAGGATAAAGGTTATAGGTGTGGGAGGAGGAGGCAGCAACGCGGTAAACAGGATGTATGAAGACGGGATAGAGGGTGTGGAGCTTTATGCGGTGAATACAGATATACAGCATTTAAACAGCCTGAAGGTTCCCAACAAGGTTCAGATAGGGGAAAAGGTAACGAGGGGACTCGGAGCGGGTGCAAGACCGGAAATAGGGGAAGAGGCTGCCCTTGAAGACATAGATAAATTGAAAGAAATTCTTTCGGATACGGATATGGTATTTATAGCAACTGGGCTGGGAGGAGGAACGGGAACGGGAGCTGCTCCCGTAATAGCTAAAACAGCCAAAGAAATGGGTATACTCACGATAGCTGTTGCAACACTACCCTTTAAGTTTGAAGGAAAAAGGAAGATGGATATAGCCCTAAGGGGTTTGGAGAGACTGAAAGAGGCTGCCGATGCATATATAGTTATACATAACCAGAAGGTTAGCGAGCTTTCCAATAAGATGCTCAGCATAAAGGAAGCCTTCAAAGAGGTTGATGCGGTTCTATCAAGGGCTGTGAGGGGAATAACGAGTATTGTTGTTACCGAAGCGGTTATCAACGTTGACTTTGCGGATATAAGGACAACCCTTGAAAACGGAGGACTATCTATAATCGGTATGGGAGAAGGTGAAGGAGAAGGAAAGGAAGAAGCCGCAATAGAGAAAGCTTTAACAAATCCTCTACTGGAAGGAAACTCTATAGAGGGAGCTCAAAGGGCTCTGGTTACACTCTGGACTTCGGAAGACATACCATACTCGGTAATAGAGGACATAATGGAAAGGATAAGCGGAAGACTTCACGAAGAGGCTCAGATAATATTCGGTGCTGTTCTTGAAAGTGATAAGAGCGATTTTATAAGGGTTGCAATAGTGGCAACCGATTTCCCCGAGGAAAGGTTCTCCGTGGAAGGTAGGGAGATTACTTTTAAGGTTATAAAAAATGAAAAAGCAAATGAAGAACAACCCAAGGAGGTTATTCAGAAAAAAATAGAACCTTCGGATGTTGTTGAGGAGATTCCGGCAATTTTGAGGAAGAGGAAAAAAGGTAATCTATGAGAACGGTTGATATATCATCAAAAATAGAAACTCTTAGGGAGGCTAAAGCTTACGGGAGAATAAGGCTAAAGAGGGAAACGGTTGAAAGAATAAAAAACAACAAAATACCGAAGGGAAATCTCGTAGAAGCGACTAAACTGAGCGGTCTCTTCGGAGCTAAGAAAGTAGGAGAGCTTCTTCCCTTTTGTCATCCTATTCCCTTGGACTACGTATCGCTGGAGGTAAAAGTAAACGAGGATAATCTTGAAGTATTCTCAACGGTAAGGGGAATAGCGCGGACGGGCTATGAGATGGAGGCTTTAGCTGCGGTAAGTGTTGCCCTCCTTAATGTTTACGATATGTGTAAAGGACTGGACGACAGTATGGTAATAGAAGAGATAAAGCTCCTTGAAAAGAAAGGCGGAAAGAGCGAATGGTTTAAGGATTTGAAGGGTGTAAAGGTAAAGGTTCATGCGGATAATAAAAATCTGGAAGAAATTATAAGGGGTTATTTGAAAGAACTCGGTGCGGAGTTTTCGGAGAATGCAGAGTTATATATATCCGTAGGAGAAAATATTCCTTACGAGAGATTTTTAAATGGTCTTGAGTCCGTTATTGCCTTTTACGACTTTTCTCAAAATCCGAAGGAGATATCGCAGGAAATAAAGATTGGTAAAACGGATACGTATGTTGTTGTAATACTTCCCGAAAATGAAAGAAAGATAAGATTCTTCTTTGAGACTTTCGGAGGCATTATCGGACATATCCTATGCGGAAAATAGCGGTATGCATAACCGGAGCAAGCGGAGTAATTTACGGTGTTAAGCTGGTTGAAGCTCTTTCGGAACTTTCTTACGGGGTTGACCTTGTTATATCCGAAAACGCAAGAGTCGTTTTGAAAGAAGAACACGGAAAAAGCTTTGAAGAACTGCTAAAGAATTTTAAAAAAATTTCCTTGCACGATGAGAAGGATTTTACTTCTCCCCTTGCAAGCGGTTCCGTTCTTGTAAAGTATAAAGGGGTTTACATAGCTCCCTGTTCAACCAGCACACTGGCCTGTATAGCAAACGGGATAAATAAAAACTTAATTCACAGAATAGGAGAGGTTGCATTAAAAGAAAGGGTTCCCCTTGTTCTTCTTGTGAGGGAAGCTCCTTACAGCAGTATACATCTTGAAAATATGCTGAAAATAACGCAGGCGGGAGGGATAATAGTTCCCGCAAGTCCCGCCTTTTATCATAAGCCGAAGAATATTGAGGATATGATTAACTTCGTTGTAGGTAAACTTTTAGACGTTCTCCGTATAGAGCATAATCTATATAAGAGATGGAGAGGGTAAAGGTTAAAAGAACCGGAATAAGAAATAAAGAGGAGATTTACAAGGTTTTAAAGGAAGAGGGATACAGTGTTTATGAGTGGTATGACCCTCCCGGAACCTATTATCCTACCCATACCCATCCCGACAAAGAGGTAAGGTGGGTTGTTGAAGGAGAAGTGATTATAGGAACGGAGGGAAAAGAAATAATCTTAAAAGAGGGCGATATGATAGAGCTGGAACCGGAAACACCACACTGGGCTAAAACGGAGAAAGGTGTTCGTTATATCTGCGGTTCAAAATAGAAAAAAAGAAAGGGAAAAAGCAATTACTGATAGCTTTTATCTTCCTTGTGGGGAACTATTCTCATTAATGCCTGGTCGGGATTTACCTGGTCTCCGGGTTTTACGAATATCTTCTTAACGATTCCATCTATGGGAGCGTGAACCTCGTTTTCCATCTTCATAGCTTCTACGGTTGCAACGGTTTGTCCTTGCTCAACCGGCTCACCTTCCTTTACGAGGATTTTTACAACCTTTCCGGGCATAGGAGGTGTGACATCTCCGGGTTCCGTTGCCTTCGGTATTCCCTCTTCTTCCGCAGCGGTTTGAACCGTTGCACCGCCACCCTGAGGAATAGCCTCTTTGAAGGGCTTCAGCTGTATCTCCTCAAGTCTGTTATTTATTCTTACGTAATACTTTCTGGGTTTTCCGCTTTCGGAATCTACGGACACACCCTCAATTTTGACTTTGAACTTTTCACCGTGGTAGGTAACTTCAAACTCTATAGGTGCTGCTCCCGGAACCTCTCCGGGCTTGGTTTCTGCAACTTCGGGAAGTTCTGCATCTACGGGTTCGGGATGTAGTTCTCCTTTTTCCCTTAGCTCAAAGAATTCCTTGGCTTGCATCGGGAAGAGTATGTAAAGAAGAATTTCTTCATCAGTCGGTTCTCTTCCGAATATCTCTTCAAGTTCCTTCTTGGCCTTATCCCACTCTTGAGGGTCGGCGTAATCCGCCGCTCTTCTTGAGAAGTCGGGTTCTTTTCCGGGACCGAGAATTTTCTCAACCAGTTCCCTGGATATTGGTCCGGGAGGTTTTCCGTATTTACCTTCAACGTAGTCCCTTACTTCTTTTGTTATTACTTTATACCTCTCTCCCGTTATTACATTGAGAACTGCCTGAACACCTACAATTTGAGAAGAAGGTGTTAAAAGCGGCGGATATCCGAGGTCTTTTTCAACCCTCGGAACTTCTTCCAGAGCTTCTTCTATCTTGTCAAGTGCGTTAGCTTCCATAAGCTGGGCTACCATGTTGGATATCATTCCGCCGGGTATCTTGTGGATAAGAACCTTAGCATTAACACCGGCATATTCCGTTTCATACTTCTTATACTTCTTCTTTATTTTCTTAGCGATTTCCGCTGCTTCGGATACCTTTTGGAGGTCTAATCCCGTATCAAAGGGTGTTCCTTCAAGCGCCGCTATTATTGTCTCGGTTGCAGGGTGAGAAGAACCAAAAGCCAGGGGTGATAGAACCGTATCAAGCATATCAACACCCGCAAGAACAGCCATAATATGGTTCATAGTTGCCATTCCGCTCATATCGTGGTTATGGAGAAGAACAGGTATCTTTCCTCCCGTAACCTCTTTAATTCCCTTAATTATCTGATAACACTCAAAGGGTTGCATAATTCCCGTAGCGTCCTTGAAGGATATCCAGTCGGGTTCCATTTCCGCCAGCTCTTGGGCATACCGCATCCAAAGCTCGTAGGTGTGGATGGGGCTTCTCGTGTAAGATATCTCGGCGTGAACCTCACCGCCGAATTCCTTTATAGCTTTAACCGCGGTTTCTATATTTCTGTTGTCGTTCAGAGAGTCAAACACCCTGAATACGGTTATTCCGTTTTCTATAGCTTTTTCAACGAATTTTTTCACGACATAGTCGCTCCTCGGTTTATATCCGACTATATTCTGTCCCCTGAAC
This sequence comes from uncultured Aquifex sp., assembly GCA_964425585.1. Classification (GTDB taxonomy): domain Bacteria; phylum Aquificota; class Aquificia; order Aquificales; family Aquificaceae; genus Aquifex. The sequence continues at coordinate 44,366 of CAYRMG010000009.1, forward strand.
AGCATCTGGAGTTTGGTGTTCGGCATAACCTCTTTTATCCTTCTCAGTCTCTCCCACGGGTCTTCTTTGAGATATCTAAGACAAACGTCGTAGGTAGCTCCACCCCATACCTCAACCGCGTAAAATCCGCACTTGTCAAGAGCTTCGCAGAGGGGAAGGAGGTCTTCAGTTCTCACACGGGTAGCAAGCTTACACTGCTGTCCGTCTCTGGGTGTGAGGTCGGTTATGAGAATCTTCTTTTTAAATCCTTTATCTTTGACTTCTTTTAACTTCTCCCTAATCTCCTCTATAACTTCGGGGTTCACCACCATTTAAAACACCTCCTTGAGTATGTTTTATTCTATACTCAAAACATTGTTTTACAACCCGTGATATGCAGCTATAGCCGCAGATATGAAGGCAACAAAATCCTCTTTATCCCTGTGTTCGGAATACTCAAATACTTCAGGATGCTCCTCAAGATACTTGGTGGTAAACTTCCCGCTTCTGAAGTCCTTTTCCTTCATAATGTTTATAAGAAGGGGTATCGTTGTCTTTACTCCCGTTATCTCGTAGGTTTCAAGGGCTGCCCTCATTCTATCAACCGCCTCCTCCCAGGTGGGAGCCCATGTTATCAACTTAGCTATCATGGAGTCGTAGTAAGGGGTGACCTCAAATCCCCTTGCGGCAGCGTGTTCTACCCTTATTCCGAAACCACCCGGAACGTAATACCTTTCTATTACCCCTGTTGAGGGGGCAAAGTTGTTCTTAGGGTCTTCTGCATTTATACGGCACTCTATGGCATACCCGTTGAACTTTACATCTTCCTGATTTATTGTAAGTTTTTCCCCTGCTGCTATCTTTATCTGCCACTTTACTATATCTATTCCCGTAATCATTTCACTCACGGGGTGTTCAACCTGTATACGTGTGTTCATTTCAATGAAGTAGAGATTCCCCTCCTGGTCTGCTATAAACTCCATAGTTCCCGCGTTGTAGTAGCCTATCTCCTTTGCAGCTTTTGTGACTATATTTCCATAATATTCTCTCTTTTCGGGGGTAAGTATAAGAGATGGTGCTATTTCTACAAGCTTTTGGTTTCTCCTTTGTATAGAACAGTCTCTTTCTCCCAAGTGAATGACATTTCCGTATTTATCTCCGAGAACTTGATACTCTATATGCTTGGGGTTCTCTATGAACTTCTCAAGTAATAGGTCTCCCCTACCGAACGCCTTTTCCGCTTCCCTTGAAGCTTGGTCGTAGTTCTTTACCAGTTCTTCTTCATTTCTGCATATTCTTATCCCTCTTCCTCCACCTCCCGCGGTAGCCTTGAGAAGAACAGGGTAGCCTATCTCTTTAGCAAGGGCTTTTGCTTCTTCAACACTCTTTAAAACTCCATCGGAACCGGGAACTACGGGAACACCTGCTTTTTTCATGACTTCCTTTGAACGAGCTTTGTCTCCCATAAGTTCTATAACTTTCCAGTGGGGTCCTATAAAGGTTATCCCCGCTTCTTCACACATCTTTGCAAATTCCGCATTTTCCGCTAAGAATCCGTATCCGGGGTGTATGGCATCCGCTCCGACCTCAAGGGCAAGGTCTATAATCCTTTGCTTGTTGAGATAAGTATCTAATGGGTCTACTCCTATCATGTAAGCTTCATCCGCTAATTTTACATGTCTTGCTGTGCTCTCTACTTCGTTGTAAATGGCAACCGTAGGAATTCCTAACTCTTTACACGCCCTTATAATTCTTACCGCTATTTCCCCTCTGTTAGCCACTAAAACTTTATTGAACATCTTCAGACCTCCTTAGAGTATTTTTCCAGAAGCTTGTTTAAATTAACGTTTATATTTTCAATTACTTCAAAATCATCTTTCCAGTCCTGAACTATCCATTTTTTACCTTTTTCGGCAATCATTACTTTTTTTGGTTTTGTAAAAATCCATATTACTTTTTCAACCCCCGCATCTATTAGCTCCTGCGTTTTTTCAAAGGCGTAATCTTCCACAGATGTATAGTCTTTTAAATCAGCTTTTGTATCTATTTCTATGGCTACTTTCGGAGGTATTTTAGTATACCCTCCGCTAAATTTAAACTTTTCTTTTTCAAATATAGCAATATCCAAGAGCCTGAAGCTATCTTCTGAGGTAAAGAAGCCGAGCTCATTTGTCATAATCAAGTATTTTGCAGTATCAAGTTTAGAGTAAAGAAAAGCCACCAAAACTGCAATTATGTAGGCTTGTAAATCACTACTACCCATTACAGCCTCTGGAGGTAGTTCACCCTTTAGAACTTTTTCGTAATTTCGGTAATATATGGGTCTTCCCTTTACTTTTTCGTATACGAGGATGTTAAGGAGTTGTTTTTTGGATTCTTTTAGGGGGGTCATTGGGAAGCCCCCGTATCTTTTACAAATCTGCATAAGCTCCAAGTGTTTAATATGAAATCAATAAGTTTCTGAGTTCTACCTTTAATATGTTCCCTTTTCCATTCGGTATTATTGCCGCTAATTTTATTGACGATATCTTTTATCTCCCTATGATGAGACATAGGAGATTTTCCATAGGATTTTAATTTTTCTGGAAAATCTGAATCACTTAACCCTATATTATGTTCGGCACTAACTAAAAGTAAATTGCCTAATGAAGATATTTTTCTTTAAATTCTCCGTCATAAGTATCGTATCCTCCACTTCCACTCCTATTTTCATTTTGAGGTGAAATATGTTCAAGCCACCAGCCAGTGCGTTCATTTTCATTTCCTGAGTATATATCCATTCTGCATATCAAATCTTCTGGGTAATTTTCTTTTGAATTCTTTCTAAGATGTATTTCATAGCGTTTCAAAATATAGCGGGTTAGATTATGATACATATTTCCTTGCACTATATTCTTAATCGTTTCCTCCGACCAGTAAGGGTCCGAACACAGCCTTCGGTATATGGATATAAAGAACTTATCTATATTCACATCCTTGGTAAGCTGTTTAAGGAAATCATTTAACCGTGATTCTATCTCTGCACGTGTAAAAGTTATATTATGAACAAATACAATTCTCTCAAGATATTCTAAGAACTTTTCTAAATCTTTATCCTTAAAGTATTTATAAGCTTTAATTATAAATGGATAAGCAAAGGCAAATTTAAATCTTCTTAAATCCTTAAGATAACACGCAAACTC
>CAYRMG010000010.1:0-4558 GCA_964425585.1 uncultured Aquifex sp.
AGACCGGAAAAGTTTAAAAAACTCCTCAACACTCTCAGGGAAAAAGCCAAAACCGATAAAGAACTGGAAGCTATTCTCAAAAAATATGGACTTTTGTAAGGTCTAAGCTATTTAACCGTTCCATAGAAACCTGTATATAGCTTTTCTCACATAAATACCATTTTTTACCTGCATATAAATCAGGGATTTTTCAGTGTATACCAGGTCATAGTCTATATCTACATTTCTGTTCACGGGTCCCGGATGCATGTAATACCTAACTTTTTCATATCTTTCCTTCGTAAGCCCGAAATGTTTAAAGTATGAAGTTTCGGAAGGTATAAAGTTCTCCTTTTGTCTTTCTTTTTGGAGTCTTAGCCATATGACGACGTCAGCCCATTCTATGCCTTCATCAACCGATTTAAAGACTTTCTCAATTCCGAAGACTTCTATATCCCTCGGAATTAGGGTTGAGGGTCCGCATACGCTAACCTTGGCTCCGAACATTTTAAAGAGGGGAGCGCCCGAACGAAACACCCTGCTGTGTTTTATATCCCCTACGTATAGAATGTTCAGATTTTTTACGTCTCCGAAATGTTCAATTAACGTGAAAAGGTCTATAAGTCCCTGAGATGGGTGTTGATGGGTTCCGTCCCCTGCGTTTATCAACCTTAGATTTACGCTCTTTACCATATCCGCATACGGAAAAAGGACAAAGGGAATTCTGAAAACGACATAATCAAATCCCAACCCCTCAAAGGTTTTTAATGTGTCGTAAAAGCTTTCACCTTTTACCGTTGAGCTTTCGGTGGAGCTCACGGTATACGTCTCTATTCCGAGCTCCCTTGCGGATTTTTCAAAGGATAAACGGGTTCTCGTTGACGGTTCCGCAAAGAACAAAACTGCGGATGCTTTTATCTTTTCTTCTTTCCCTTCTTTAAACCCTTTTGCGAGTTTGAGTATCTCCTCAACCTCTTCCTTTTTGAGGTCTAAAATGCTTATTAAACTCCTCATCCTTTTGCCATATTAACAAATTCCTTAAACAGATAATAAGAGTCGTGAGGTCCGGGTGAGTTTTCGGGGTGATACTGAACCGCAAATACGGGAAGGTATTTATGCCTTATACCTTCTACGGTGTTATCAAGGAGGTTTATGTGGGTTATCTCAACATCTTCCGGAAGACTATCGGGGTCTATGGCAAAGTTATGGTTCTGTGCGGTAATTTCTATTCTTCCCGTTCTTAAATCCTTTACGGGATGGTTCCCTCCGTGGTGTCCGAACTTTAGCTTGTAGGTTCTTCCTCCCAGTGCAAGGCCGATAATCTGACAACCGAGACAAATGCCCATTATAGGCTTCTTCTCCATATACTCCCTTACGAGTCTTATACCTTCAACTACCCTTTCGGGGTCTCCGGGGCCGTTTGAAAGAAATATGGCATCGGGGTTTAGCTTCTCAATTGTTTCCTTTGCATTGTAGGGGGGAATTACCACAACCTTGGCACCTTCGGTGTAAAGTCTCCTCAGGATGTTAAACTTTACCCCGAAATCAACAACCGCAATAAGGGGTTTTTCGTTATTCCTCTTTAAAAAACCCCTCAGGAGGTCAAGGTCACCCTGTTCCCAGTAATATATCTCCTTTGTTGCGACTTTCTCAACAAGGTTTAGTTCGGATATATCGGGAACCTTTCTTGCCCTTTCAACAAGTTTCACGGGATTTTTCTCAACGGTTGAGATAACACCCCTCATACTTCCTTTTTCCCTTATCTTTTTGACCAGTGCCCGTGTGTCTATCCCGTATATTCCGACGACGCCGTTCTCTTTCAGGTATTCATCTAAACCCTTTTTAGCCCTCCAGTTTGAGTATCTAAAAAAAGCTTCCTTTACAACGAAGCCGTTTACCTGAACCTTTTTACTCTCAATGTCCTCTTCGTTCACACCGTAATTGCCTATCTGGGTATAGGTCATTACAACTATCTGACCTTTGTAGGAAGGGTCCGTGAGTATTTCCTGATATCCCGTCATGGATGTGTTGAAAATAAGTTCTCCCTCCGTTTCCCCTTCAGCTCCGAAGGAGTATCCTATAAAGTAAGAGCCATCTTCAAGGGCAAGAATGGCGGTTTTATTCATATCGTGAATATTTTAAATCATTCTCCAATCTCTATTTTTCCTTCATCAATCATCTTTCTGATTATATTCACGATTTGTTTCTGGGCTTTTTCAACCTCAGACTTTTTGACGGGTCCCAAGGCTTCCATATCTTCAAGGAAGAGCTTTGCGGCTCTCTTTGACATATTTGAAAGGAACTTCTGCTTTATATCTTCGGGAGCCTCTTTGAGGGCTATCATAAGCGTATTCTTATCAACAACCTTAAGGATTTCTATAATGTCCCTGTCCGAGAGTTTCCTTATATCCTCAAAGGTAAACATCTTTTCCCTTATCCTTTCTTCAAGAATGGGGTCTTCCTGGCCTATCGTTTGGAGTATGGCTTCCCTTGTTTCCTTATCAAGGGTGTTCAGAAGCTCCGCGGCTATGCCTACACCTTCCAGTTTCATAGATTCTTTAACACCGAGAGCGTGTAACTCTTCAAGTATTATCTGGGCGAGCTCTTTTACATACTGGAGATTTATATTCTCAAGGGTTGCTATCCTCTTTACCACCTCTTTTCTGAGCTCCTCGGGGAGATTTTGAATAATTTCCGATGACTTTTTAGGACTCAGTTGTGAGAGAAAGAGCGCAATCGTTTGGGGATGCTCGTTTCTTATGAGTCCCGCAAGGAGCCTGCTATCTACCTTTTCTATTTCCTTTAAAATCTTCTCAACGTCTCCGAGCTCAAGGATACCTTTGAATCTCTCCGTCAAAGATGGAGGAAGAACTTTCTTCAGAGACTCTATAAACTCCTCGGGTTCTTTTATTTTCCTTCCCGCTTTTTTCACTTCCTGTAGTAATTCTTCCGCTATCTCTTCAAGCTCTTCTTCCGATATGGTTTCAACTTCCTTTGCAAGTTCAAATAACCTCTGGAGTTCCTCCTCGGAAAGCTCCTTTATAATGTTCATACTGACTTCTTCGGGAAGGGAAAGTAGAAGAAGGGTAGCCTTGTGAGCCTTGGAAAGAACCCTTTCCTCATTTGCCATTTTAAAAACCTAAAAATCCGAAATCCTGTCCTTTCTTACTTATTAAACCATACCTTACCATATTATTTTCCAGAACAGTAATTAAAAACTCGGGTGTGCAGTCCTTGGGACAGGAAAAGGTGCAGTTCTTGCAATGGATGCAACTTTGGATATTCAAGGAAACAAGGTCTTTTAGCTTCTCTTTATTTGCATTTCGTTTATCAAATACAACGCCGTAGGCTTTCGTGAAAGTTGAGGGAAGACCGAAATTCTTATCCTCCTGAATTGCGGGGCATACGTAATTACATATTCCGCAGAGTATACAATCCCAGCTTTTTTCCGTATTTTTAAGTTCATCGGGTTTTAGGGGAATGTTTGTAGGAAGGGGTTCAAACCATACCTTTCCTTTCTTTAACTTCTCATAAATAAATCCGTGGTCTACAACCAAATCTTTAATGGGAGTAGCTATGTCAACGGGTTCTATTGTTATGTCATCGTAAACCCTTGTATTGCACGCGAGCTTATGCTCTCCGTTCACCTTAACCGCACAGGTGCCGCATATACCCGCCCTGCACATAGCCCTGTAGGATAGAGTAGGGTCAAGTTTCTCCTTTATAGTCTGGAGAATCTCAAGGACGGTTTTACCTTCACCGTCAAGTTCGTATTCACTCCAAACGAAATTTCCCTCTTTAAATCTCTTTACCTTAACCTTCATCTTAATGATTAATGATATTCCTTTCCGAGGATTAAATCCCTGAGGGGATGGTTATTAAATCTTTCAAGGGCTTTTTCCATTCGGTTAAAAGTCGTTTCATTTGAAAATAGGTCTATCCTTACACCCTTTCCGAGAGCATAGGGAGGGGGTTTTTCACTAAAGGCAACAATCAGATAATACTTTGTCTTTTCAACAACCGTTCCCTGAACCTCTTTTCCCGTCGGCTTTCCTCTGCTAACGAGAACTATATCCCCCACCGATATCTCCGTTTTCGGCAACCCTTCGGGTCTTGAGTATCTAACGAGGTAAACGCCTCCTATTCCCCTTCCCACCGCTTTTGCTCTCATATTGAGTATAGCCCTTCCCCTTTTTTCCCTTTCCCTTCCGCTTAACCTTTTTATCTCATTTATATGAAGTTCCCTGTTTGCCTTCCTTTCAAGCTCTATAAGCTTCAGAAAATACTCCTTATACTCTTCGTAAGAGGAGAATCTTGTTTTCTTCATTATTTAAAGTTATAATACAAATTAATAAGGGCTAAAAAGCCCTTGAGGCTCCTTGGCAATAGAATAGGAAACGTGCATCCGTATGCAAAGATGCTTTGATGCTTTGATGACGTATTAATTTCCGCTTTGAATAAAAAGGGAAAGATTAAGCGAAATTTTAGACGCCTTTTCCTCACTCGGGATTTCCGAAAATTATATGGAGTTTCCTGAATCGGGAAATTTCATAAGTTATTTATAGAGCTTTATAATTTT